>DATIPQ010000004.1 GCA_035471785.1 Acidobacteriota bacterium | reverse complement strand
CATTCTCGCGGATCGGGCAAGCAGACGGTCCGCTCGCTGGCGGCTTCGCGCACTTTAACCGCGAGGGCACTCCTCCTACTCATGCCGCGCCCGGACGTGCTTGATTTCCAGGTTGTCGGGGCAGCCGAAGTTGAGGATCAGGCCTCGTCGCACGTGGGCGGCGGAGAGGTAGCGTTGGACTTGGGCGATGTGTTGGGGGTGGAGGCCGGAGACCGCCTTGAGTTCCACGATGATCTGCTCATCCACCATCAGGTCGACCAGTCCCCGGCCCACCTTGTGGCCGCGGAAGTGGATGGGCAGGTGCTTTTGGGCCTGGAAGTCCAAGCCCTCCTCGCGCAGGGCCACTTGCATGGCTTTCTGGTAGACGCCCTCGCTTTGAAGCGGGCCGATGACGCGGTAGACGTCGAAGGCGCAGTCGATGATGCGCCGTGACAACTCGGGGCTGTTCTTTTCCATACCCCTACAACGCGCAACACCCCCTGTTGAGCGACGATGGGGTGATATTTCCAGGCGCTAGTGCTGCCGGTCGTAAGTTCTGAGCCAGGGCCTTGCCAAGTTCGAGGTGCGATATGCGAAGTTCGAAAGAACCCCGAAGGTGTGCAATTCGCCAGCCCAGGGCCAGCCCCGGCGAACGCAAGCGAGACGGCGGCGCCACCCTGGGTTTCAGACGGCAAAGGTCCGAACGCTGAAAAGCGTGGAATAACGCCACAGGGTGGCTCAAAGCTTCTGGCGCACTGCACTAGTCCTCTGGCCGGGAGGCGGATGGAGGCACTTCCTGACGGTGGGAGGAGTCTGGAAGGGCGACCCACCTTCCAGAGAGCGATCTGCCTCAAGGGACCGATGGGAGACACGCCTGGTGGGAGGCGCATCCTTGCGGCGATCCTGGGGATGGACGTTAGGGCAGTTGAGCCTCTAGATCGCTGAGGATTGCGGCGAAGCGGCCCGGGTTGTAGGGTGGGGATGACTGGAGGTTCTGGTAGAGCCGGTTGACGACGGCGTCAACGGCTTCCGACTCCCCGGCGTTGGCCCGGTAGGAGGCGTAAAGGGCATCGACGGCCATGGTGGCTTGCTGGGCCGAACGGCGTCCCCCGGCGCCGATGGCGGCGGACTGGGAGGCCAATCCCCTGAGCAGCCTACGCACCATGGCGGCGTCGGGCTGCAAGGACTGGAAAGCGGTGGCGTAGCTGTCAGCGGAACGGGCGATGACTTCGGCCTGGTCGGCCACCTGGGACCGGTTGTCCCCAGCGGCCCGAAGCATGATGCGCAGGACGTCGACCTGCCGCTCCAGCCAGATTCCCTCGGCAGGAATGGTCACCTGCAGCAACTGGCGCAGGACGATGTAGCGCGAGGGGTCCCAGGGCGGCAGTCCGGGGGTGGACTCGAATCCCCTTACCTGCCGCGGACTGGGCTGGAAGTCCTCGCCCTGGCCGTCGACTGTCAGCGAATGATGGCAGGAGGAGCACTCGAAGTCGGCGAACTCGGGCCAATGGCTCCACCCCGCCTGGCGCGCCCGGCGGGCCAGAAGACGCATCGACTCGCGCAGCGCCACCGCCTGTCCCACCGCCCAGCGGCGGACTCCGGCCCAGTCTTGATCAGAGGCTTTCCAATGAGGCGGCATGAGGGCCTGGAAAGTGTCGAGTTCGAACTCCAGCAGCGGATGCCCGGCCGCAATGAGGCGGTGGTCGACCTGCTTGGACTCGTCTCCCTGGTGGCAGGAAAGGCACAGCTCGGCCTGTTTCACCAGGTCGCTGTGGTCGAGCATGCCGGAGACGGCTTGGCGCTCACCGGCGCTGATGTGAGTCCCCAGCCATCGCGAGGAAAGCCCGTGACAGGCTTCGCAGCCCACTCCTTCGCTGTCGCTGTAGAGGGCCGAACGGCGCAGCGAGGGCAGCTTGAAGGCGTGGCAATCGAGGCACAGGTCGGCCTGCTGTGCGGGCCCGATGCCCAGGTTTGAAGCGATCTGGCGGGAGGTGTCGTTGAGCAGGACGCTAAAGGCCTTGGAATGGCGGTCGTGGCTCGACCAGATCTGGAATTCGTTGCGCCGGATGTCCCCGTCCAGGTAGGGGGCCGGACTGCCGTGACAAACTGGCCCGGCGCAGGATTCTGCTCCCAGCGCCACAGCTTGCTGCGGCCTGGCAGCGGACTCATCCTGCTGGGGCCCGGTGGCCGCCAGCGCGCCGATGGCCGCCAGCCAGAGCAGGCAGGCAGCGCCCAGAAGCGTCACGACTCTGATCGGTGAAGCGGTCTTCATTCGCTTGCCTCCGTGGGGTATCGGCCGCGCAGGACCGTCTCCAGCCGCTCGATCTGCCTTTCGATCTCAGCATTGGTTCCGCTCTGGGCCCGATAGCTTTGGTAAAGCGCCTCCACTGCCCATCGGGCCTGTTCAGCGGTCCTGAATCCCTGGGCCGCAAGCTCTTCGGCGTCGCCGCTGATGGCGCTGATGGCTGTTTGCAGGCGGGAAGCTGAATAGTCGATGGACTGCAGGCGCCGGGAAAGCGAATCGGTCCAGGCGGCCAGCTCCAGGGCGGCTTGGCGGGCCCTTTGGCGGCTGCCCCCGCTTCCATGCAGACCTTCCGTCAGGTCTTCCAGATGCGATTGCAGGGCTTGGTGCATCTCGGGTTCCAGGGCTTGCAGAAAACGGCTCAGGATCAGGCGTTGCGAAGGCCGCAGGGCGGGATAGCCGGGGTGTCCCTGATAGCCTCGCTGCTGCCGCTGGGCGGAGGGGTAGGGGTGATGGCAAGAGGCGCACTCGAAGGACGCGAAATCGGGAAAGGCTCCCCAGGAGGGATTCTCGATGCGGCGCGCCAAAAGGCGCATGGTCTGACCCAGCGCCTGAGCCTGTCCCAGCGCCCATTGGCGGGCCCCCTCCGAGGATGTGTCGCGCTCCCAATGGGGCGGCATGCGGGCCGTGAAGGTGTCGAGTTCGAAGGTCAGCTCGGGGTGCCCCGCCGCGATCAGCTCATGGTCGACCTGGCGGGTTGCGTCCCCCAGGTGGCAGGACACGCAGAGACGGGCCCGTTGATATAGGTCCTTGGTGGGATAGAGCCCCATTCCGCGCAGCGTCTGGCGCTCCACGCTGCGGTCGCTGTGGGGGACGCGCCACTGCGAAGCCGGGCCATGGCACCCCTCGCAGCCCACGCCTTGAGAAACGTCGAAGCTGTCGGCGCGCTCTTCGCCAGAGGCCTGGACCGAGTGGCAGACCAGGCAGCGGGGACTGTCTTCGGGGCTCTCCAGTCTCAGTAGACCGGCCATGGTTTGGGATTGCTTGTTGAAGAGCACCTCGTAGGCCTTGGAATGACGATCCTCTTCCTGCCAGACGGGAAAGGCGTCGTTGCCGTGGCAGGGTGCCGAGGCGCAGCGCCCGATGCCCACGTACCGAGGCTCCCCTTCCTGCTGCAAGGGAGCGGCCCACAGGACGCGGGTCAGGGGAGAGCCGCTGGAGGGGCTCGGCGGCGGGTCCGGCTGCAAAACCGGCTCGACGAGAAGCCAAGTCGCCACGGTCGTCAAGACTGCCAGCGGGGCCGCAGCACGCAAGGCCCGGGAAACCTGCCGGCGCCAGATGGCAGGAAGCCGTCTCCGAGATGGTTTTGAAGCGCTCATTTGTCTGGATTCCGGTTGAATTTAAGGTAAGGCAAGCGCACGCCGCGGATAAAGATCTGGTCGGCCCGCATCTCGGGCGGAGCCTCGAATCCCGCCGCGCCTCCGGCGGCCACCACGTCGTCCTGTTCCACCCCGTCGCCGCTGATGCCCAGTCCGCCCACCAGCACGCCGTCCCTGTAAAGAGGCACGCTGCCGGGGAAGAAGACCACTCCGTTGACCTCGGTGGACGGGTCGGAACCCTGCGAACAGGGGTTGGCCAGGTCTTGCAGATAAAGGTCGAAGAAGGGCCCCGGACTGCTGCCCGTGATGCCCACCGGAAAGAAAGGCTGGCTGCCGAAGCTGATGGTGCGGTTGGTGACGGCCGTCCCCTGGGGGACGCCGGGGAGGTCATCAGGCGCCCGCTGCGGACTGCTGAAGTAGACCATGTTGCGGGCCTTGGCCACGGCTACATCGATGCTGAAAACGGTGGCGTCGGACATGCGGAATAGGGCCAGGATGCGCCCGTCAAGGTCGGCCACGGCGATGACCATGCGGGTGCGGCTCCCCAAGGGCAGGCGGATGGCGGCGCGGGTGCGGTTGGCGGTGTCGATGGACTGCTGCACGATCTGCTCCACCTCGGCGGCGCTCAGCAGCATGCCGTCCTCGGTCAGCCCGGGCCCGCCGATGAGCCAGTCCTCGGCGGCGGCCCGGCTTGGACGGATGAAGACCGGGGCCCCCATCCCGTCGCGGTCCAGCGCCAGAAATCCTCCCTGCAACGATCCCGGCGAGGCGCCGGGAGGGGGCGAAGTGAACTGCACGAAAGGCAGGCGGATGCCGTCCAGAAAGACGGCGAAGGGCGGCAGCAGGCAGCCCGCCACTCCCAGGCCGGGAAGACCGGGCTGGCTGGCGGCCAGGGCGGCGAACTCGTCGGACGCCGAACCTCCCCCGAACACTCCTACGCCGCCCACCACCCGGCAGTCCTTGAAGATGGGGATGCCGCCGCCGTGGACGCGTTGAGAGAAGACGTCCATCGCCTCCTCCTGGGTGAACTGCAATTGGCCCTGCTGGACGTCCATGAACTTGCCGGTAAAGGCGCCCAGTCCGCAGCCGTCCTGGGTTTGCCCGTCGCACTCCAGCAGAGGACAGCCGGGATCACCCAGATTGCAGAGGCCGTCGACGTTGTTCCGGCGCAGCAGGGCTCTCAAGGAGGTGGCGCGGGGGACGCACTGGCCGGGATTGAAGTCGCGGTTGAAGCTGCATCCGCGGTTGGTGTTCTCGATGCCGTAGAGAGCGCCGTTGGGGAGAAAATCGATACCTGGAGGGAAGTTCTTCTGGCTGATGAAGCGGACGGTGCGTGAAGACAAGGGGGCTTGATTGTTGCTGAAAAAAGCTCCCGTGCGGGCCAGCGCTACGGCGCGCTCGGCGTCGTCCAGCGAACTGCCGGGTTTTTGCCACACCGCCAGGATGCCTCCCGCCCGGTCCACCACGGCCACCGAGTAGCTGCCGGCAAGAGCGGCCGCCCCGGTTTCCGCAATGGTCTGAATTTCGTTCTCGGTCAGTCCCTGGGGATCCAGCGGAGCGTCGCAGACGGGAAGTACCAAGGGCGCCTGGCGGGTGGGGCGGTCAAGGTGTATGGGACGGGGGCGCCAACCCCTTTCGTCCTGCTGTTGGGCGCTGGCTTGAGGACAGAAAAACGCCATCAGGCAGACGACTGCGAGCGCCCGAAAGCCCTGATTCTCAGCATTGCCGCGACCTGTCATCCCAAGGGTTCGCCCGGTGTTTGGGGTTTGAGAAATGTATGCTATTATTCCCTTAATTCGCCCCAAAGGCAAGCAATAAGTCGAGTCTTTGCAGCTATATCGGCTGTCTGCACAGGACTGCAGGCAGAACAGGCGAGCGAGCCAACTGAGAGCGGGAAGGCGTGATGAAGTCGGATCCTGCGCGAAAGCGTACCTGCCAATTCCTGACAGTTTCCCGCTTGGTCTCGGCGTTGCTTCGGGTGCTGCTTTCGGCCTTCTTGGCTTTGACCTCTCTGTCGGCCCAGGTGGAGCGTCCCCAGCGTCCTGAACCCGCTGTAGACGGGGGCTCGCTGAAGGGGGTGGTCAAGGACTCTCAGGGCCATCCGCTGGCCGCAGTCACGCTGCGCCTGACTCGCCTCGAATCGCAGCAGGACTTCGCCGCCGCCTCCGATGAGGCGGGACGCTTCAGCTTCGCCGGACTGGCTCCCGGCCCCTACCGCCTGACCGTCGAGTTGCGCGGCTTCCGCCCCTGGAGTCGGCAGGAATCGCTGCAAGCCGACCAGCAGTTGACGGTGGAGGTGACGCTGGAAGTGCTGGATTCTCCGCCTCGAGCCGACTTCCGCCGTCCGCCATCTCGCGGCGGCGACCCCGATGCGCCGCCCCGCGCAGCCCCTCCCCGAGCGGCCTATCCTCCCTTCCGCGAGCGTCCCCAGCCCAGGCCCGAGGAAGCGCCGGTGACGGCGGTCGAAGAGCCGGGTATCGAGGCGGAATTCAGCCCTCCCGGATACGCAGGAAGCCGGCGCGGAACCTCGACCGAAGTGGAAGCGGTGCCCGACTTCGTCCCCGTCACCGATCGCTGGCGGCTGGGACTTCCCCGCTGGCAGCGTTATCCCGACTCGGTTCCCGGCGTTTTCCCCTACGCCAGGGGACGCCGCCTCGATCCCTACAACCAGAACGTCCTCAAAGGCGACTATCCCATCATCGGCAACAACTGGTTCCTAGACCTGACTTTCGACAGCTTCACGGTCAACGAGTACCGCAGGGTGCCGGTGGTCGGACCGCCCAGCGCCGAGCAGCCGGGCGCGGCCGAGTTTTTCAGCAAGGGCGACCAATACCAGCTCATTCAGGAGTTCCGCTTCTCGGCCGATTTCTTCCACGGCTACACGGCCTTCAAGCCCTTTGGTCTGCGTTTTCGCGTCACGCCCGCGGTCAGCCTCAACTACCTCAAGGTCAACGAGGTGGGAGTGGTCAATATCGACCTCAGGGAGGGCACCACGCGCCCCGACGCCCACGCCTCCCTCGAGGAGGCTTTCGTGGAGGTCAAGTTGGCCGAGACGAGTCCCTTCTACGACTTTCTTTCGCTGCGTGCCGGAACCCAGTTCTTCAACAGCGATTTTCGCGGCTTTATCTTTCTCGACCACCAGCCGGGATTGCGCCTGTTCGGCAACTTCAAGGCCAACAAGCACCAGTACAACCTGGCTTATTTCTACATGCTGGAGAAAGACACCAACAGCCTTCTCAACACCTTCGAATCGCGCCACCAGCATGTGGCGGTGGCCAACTACTACATCCAGGACTTCATCAAGCTGGGATACACGACCCAGTTTTCGGTTCACTACAACAACGACCGGCCCAGCCTTCATTTCAACCGCAATGACTTTCCGGTGCGTCCGGCGCCCTTGAGCAACGTGGTTCCCAAGAGCGTCAATGCCGTCTATCTGGGTTGGACGGGTGACGGCCATTTCGGAACCTGGAACGTCAACCATGCCTTCTATCAGGTGGTGGGGCAGGAAAAACCCAACCAGATTGCCGGCGACGTGTTCGGTCCGCGCGATACCGACATCAATGCCCAGATGGTGGCTTTTGAGCTTTCCACCGACCGCGATTGGAGGCGCTACCGGGGATCGTTTTACTACGCCTCAGGCGATGCCGATCCCACCGACGACCGGGCCCGCGGATTCGACGCCATCGTCGACGAGCCTTTTTTCGCGGGGGGCGAGTTCAGCTTCTGGAACCGCCAGGAGATCCGCCTCAGCTCTACCGCCGTTGGACTCATCCACCGCTTCAGCTTCAATCCCAACCTGCGCAGCGCCAAGGAGGAGGGGCAGGCCAACTTCGTCAATCCGGGACTGATGCTCTTCAACGGCGGGGTGGATGCCGAACTGACCACCAAGCTGAAGGGTTCCTTCAACGTCAACGTGCTTTCTTTCGTGCACACCGAGGTGTTGGAATCGCTGCTCTTCCAATCCGACATATCGCGCTTCATCGGAACGGATATCAGCCTGGGAGTGGAGTACCGTCCTAAGCTCAACAACAACATCGTTGTGGTGGGCGGAGTGGCCGGGCTGGTGCCGGGCCAGGGATTTCGCGACGTATTCACCTCCAAGTCGCTGCTGTCCGCCTTTCTGGAAGTGCGGCTGGCTTACTGAATCGCGCAAAGCGAGGGAAGAAGAAAGGCATGAAGCAAAAACGGGCGGAAAAGAGAAAAGCAGGCCGGACGGCCCCCCTGGGACGCGCCTCGGCGGGGCTGGCCTTGCTCTTCGGCTTGGCCTGGACGCTCCTCTTTTCGGGCTTGGGGGCGCCGGCCCAGGCGCGCCAGGATCCCGCCCAGGAAGAACAGAGCCCGCCGCCGCAACAATGGGGGCCCTACCGCACCTATCGCCAGACGTTGCAGCCTTTCGATCGTTCCCAGGGCCTGATCACCCAGCCGGTCCAGGCCGCCCAGCGCAAAAGCCGCGGATGCGTGGCCGCCGATTGCCACGCCAGGATCGAGAAGATGCACGCCTCCGAGAGCGTCCGGTTGGGATGCACCGACTGCCATGGCGGCGACGCCGACGCCTCCAGCAAGGAAGCCGCCCATGTGGCCCCGGCAAATGACGAGCTCTTCTCGTCCGCGGCCAATCCCCAGCAGGTGGCGGCACGCTGGAACCGGGAGAGCGCCGACTACCTGCGATTCGTTAATCCGGGCGATTTGCGCGTCCTCGACCGCACTTGCGGCAGCCTGGGCTGCCATGTCTCGGAAAGCCTGCGGGTGCGCAAGAGCATGATGACCCACGGCGGCATGCTGTGGGGAGCAGCCCTCTACAACAACGGCGCCTATCCGCTCAAAGACACTCACTTCGGAGAGAGCTACGCCGCGGACGGAACACCTCAGCGCCTGCAGACCGTCCCCGTACCCGATGAAGGTCAGCGCCTTGAGGAAGGCATCGTGCCTTACCTCGACCCTCTGCCACAGTGGGGGGTGGGCCAGCCGGGCAACATCCTGCGCATCTTTGAAAGAGGCGGCGAACGCATCCCCGAGATCGGCATCCCCGACCCCCGCGAGGAGCCGGGACTGCCCGACAAGAACCTCAGCGTCCGCGGACTGGGCACCGACAACCGCACCGATCCGGTTTTCCTGGGGCTGCAGAAGACCCGCCTGCTCGATCCCTTGCTGCACTTTCCTGGAACCAACGACCAGCCCGGCGACTACCGGGCCAGCGGATGCACGGCCTGCCACGTGGTCTACGCCAACGACCGCCATCCCGACCACTCGGGACCCTACGCCCGCTTCGGACACCTGGGCCGCAGCGCCAGCGCCGATGCCGCCATCCCCAAAGACGAGCCGGGACATCCCATCCGCCACCGCCTGACCCGGGCCATCCCGTCCAGCCAGTGCATGACCTGCCACGTGCATCCGGGCGGCAACATGGAAACCACCTACTATGGCTACACCTGGTGGGACAACGAGACCGACGGCGAGAAGATGTACCCGGACCAGCCCAAGAAGCTCTCGCCTGAGGAGATGGACCGCATTCAACGCCGCAATCCCGAGGGGTCAGCCCTGCGCGGACTGTGGTCCGATCCCCAATTCCTGGCTCAAGTCAGCGAGCTCAATCCTCAACTCGAAAAGACCCAGTTCGCCGACTTCCACGGCCACGGGTGGATCTACCGGGCCATCTACAAGCAGGACCGCAAGGGCAATCTGCTGGACAAAGAAGGCAACGTGGTGCCCTGGGACGATCCCCAGCGCTTCGAGAAGGCCGTCCATCTCAAAGACATCCACCTCGAGAAGGGGATGCATTGCGTCGACTGCCACTTCGAGCAGGACGTCCACGGCGACGGCAACCTCTACAACGAACCCCGCGCCGCCATCGAAATCGACTGCGTGGACTGTCACGGCGGACTCAGCCAGCGGGCCGGCTTGCGCACCAGCGGATTCGCCGCCCGCGACGGCGGACGCGACCTGAAAGGACTCTTCACGCCCTGGGCACGCAAGCGCTTCGAGCAGCGCGGAGAGACGATCCTGCAACGCTCCATGGTCGACCCCGCGAAGGAATGGGAGGTCCCCCAAACCGTCGACACCCTGGAGGCGGCCGATCCGCGCCTGGCCAGCGCCCACCAGGCCCACACCCTGCGCAACCAGCAGGGCGAGCTGGCTCACGACACCTCCAAGATGGCCTGCTTCACCTGCCACAGCTCCTGGATGACCAGTTGCTTCGGATGCCACCTTTCCATGAAGGCCAACCTCAAGAAGCCCATGCTTCACAACGAGGGCGCCACCACCCGCAACTGGACCTCCTACAACTACCAGGTGCTGCGCGACGACGTCTTCATGCTGGGAGTGGACGGAACCGTCACCGGCAACCGCATCGCTCCCGCCCGCTCCAGTTCGGCGGTGGTGGTCAGCTCGCAGAACGGCAACCGCGAGTGGATCTACCTGGGCCAGCAGACCATTTCCGCCGAGGGCTACAGCGGGCAGGCCTTCGCCACCCATGTCCCCCACACCGTGCGCGGCATCGGCGAGACCAAGATGTGCACCGACTGCCACCTCTCTGAGGACAACGACAACAACGCCATCATGGCCCAGTTGCTCATGCTGGGAACCAACTTCGTCAACTTCATGGGCCGCTACGCTTACGTGGCAACAGGTCACGACGGTATGGAGGCGGTGGTGGTGACCGAGCGCGACGAGCCGCAGGCGGTCATCGGCAGCTACCTGCACAGCCTGGCCTATCCCGACCGCTACAAGAAGCATCTCGACAATGGACGCCAACTCAAGGAGGCCTATCACCATCACGCCCACCACACCCGCTCCATACAGCTTCGCGGCGAATACGTCTACCTGGCGGACGGCAAAGAAGGACTGCGCATCTTCGACGTGGCCAACATCGACCACAAGGGCTTCTCGGAGCGCATCGTGACGGCTCCGGTTTCTCCGCTGGGGCAGCGCTTTTCCGTCAAGAGCCGGGACGCCACGGCGGTGGCGGCGCCGTCGACTCTGGCGGTGGATCCGGTGCGCATCCGGCGTCCTGAGAACCAGGAGCAGCCCATCGCTCCCATCTACGGCTACATCTTCTTCACCGACCGCCAGGAGGGGCTGATCCTGGTGGGGGCGGCCACCCTGCTGGACGGCAATCCTTCCAACAACTTCCTGGAACGGGCCCTCACCTACAATCCCGACGGGCTGCTGGACGGCGCCGTCAACCTCACCATCGCCGGCAACCACGTCTACGTGTTGTGCGACCGGGGCGTGGTCATCCTCGATTTCAAGGACCCGCTCGATCCCCGCCAGGTGGCCGTCATCGGCGCGCCCCTGGTCAAGGCGCCCACGGCCCTGACGGTGCAGTTCCGCTACGCTTTCCTCACGGATGCCGAGGGCTTCAAGGTGCTGGACGTTACCGATCCCTCCCAACCCCGCCTGGTCGAGGACGCCCATGTTGCTCTTGCCGACGCCCGCAACCTTTACGTGGCCCGCACCTATGCCTACGTGGCGGCCGGCGCCCAGGGACTGGTAATCGTGGACGTCGAGCGTCCTGAGCAGCCGCGGCTCTTCCTGACCTACGACGCCGGGGGGGAGATGAACGACGTCAACGACGTCAAGCTGGCCATGACCAATGCCAGCCTCTTCGCCTACGTGGCCGACGGACGGCACGGACTGCGGGTGCTTCAGTTGACCTCTCCCAAGAAGACGCCCGGCAATTTCGGATTCAGTCCGCCGCCCTCGCCGGAGCTGATCGCCACCTACCACACTCACGGCCCGGCTTTGGCCATCTCCAAGGGCCTGGACCGCGACCGGGCTGTGGATGAGAGCGGCAACCAGGTGGCCGTTTTCGGGCGCCGGGGTGCCCGTCCCTTCACCTTGAAGGAGATGCAGCGGCTTTACCTGAGGGATGGGGAGGTCTATACAGTGTCCAATCAGCCTCGCTAGAGCCGGATTGCTGCTTCGCAAGACTGTGCCCATCGCCGCAAGGATGCGCCTCCCACCAGGCCTGTCTCCTATCGCTCCCTTGATGCAGGTTGCTCTCTGCAAGGAGGGCGGCCCTACCTTGACTCCTCCCACCTGCCAGGAACCGACCAGCCTCCAGGAAGTCTGAGTGGTGGAGTCTGGTGGGAGGCGCATCCCTGCGGCGATCCAGGGAATGCCTCAAACCGCCTCCCGGCCACAGGACAAGCGAGACCCCCCGGCCTGGCGGGAGGCGGCGATCAGCACAAAGTCTCCAGCCGCCTATTGGGGCGGGCTGGGCGGGAAGGTGGCCCTGAAGGTCGTCAACTGCCCTCCCCTGCGCAGTGAAGCGCCTGCGGCGCTGGGCAGGATCTCCCCTTGAGCCGTGATCAAGGTCCCCGCCGGACGGTTGATGAGCACCCTCAAGTAGAGGTTATCCAAGCCGGTAGCGGTGAAGTTGAGCGGATTGGCCACAAATTGAGAGTAGGTCGAGCTGAGCAGCTCATCTTCCCCCGGCAATCCCGTCAAGGCAAAGGGGACGAAGTCGGGATCGATGAGATTGGACTGCCGCAAGAAGACGGCCGAATAGAAAAAGGCCGTCACGATGCGCGGGACATCGCACAGGTTATCCTGCTCGGGCTGGCAGATCTGGCTCATGGCGGTTCCCGGATGGAAGAGCAGGGTGGTCCCCGCCAGCTCGAAGGTGTCGTCATCCACCAGGGAATTGCGGTTGATGGCGA
The DNA here is from genome assembly GCA_035471785.1 of Acidobacteriota bacterium. NCBI lineage: Bacteria > Pseudomonadati > Acidobacteriota > Acidobacteriota bacterium. The sequence goes on along the minus strand of DATIPQ010000004.1, from coordinate 3,825 downwards.
ATTCCATGCGGTTGGCGGATACGATGATGGCGTTCTGCTGCACGCCCTGGGGAGCCTGGTTGAAATTGCGCTCGCTGTACTGCGAACGTCCCCCGAAGCGGACCAGTCCGCCCTTGCCGTCATTGACCATCATTCCCAGGCCGGGCAGCTCGAAGAAGACCCACTGCTTGAAGGCCTCCTGGATGCGCAGGATGCGGTCCACCTCTTCAGGCCCGTCGGCTCGATTAAAGCTGCCGGTATCGAAAATGAAGTCGAACTGGCGGCTAGGCTTGATCACTCTCCCCGGTGCCTGCGACCCGCCCAATGTGGCCTCAAACCAGACCGGATTGATGACCGAGAGCGGGATGAGCCGGATGTTGAGGGGAGGACTGGGGAACTCGAGCGTCTGCTCCAGCGGAAGAAAGCCGGGGAAGTCGAGGTTGAGCGTCCAAGTGCCGTCGGGCACGGGACCGATCAGGAGTCCGCCCTCGTTGTTGAGGACGCCTTCGATAACGTCTCCCGAGGAGTTGCTCAGCGTGACGACGGGCGTTTGGACCGATCCTCGAGGGGTCAGCCTGGGCCGCTGCAATCCTCCTCGGCGGCCGTCGACCCCATCCACCCCCAAAGACCCCAACTGCGCCGACAGCACCGGTCCGGCGGGTGCGGCGTCGGCGCCCAGCGTGGGCAGCGAACTGATGGTGATGATGAGCGGGTTGGTTTGGGAACTCTGCAAGAGGGCTGCGCTGACCGAAAGCTGGTCGCTCTGGATCTGCACGTAGCCCTGAAAGTCTCCCAGCACGGTCGACTCGCCCCCATTGTCTTCGCATTCGACTCCCGAGGTGGGCAATCCGAATTCGTTGATGAAGAGAGCCCTCTGACCTTGTGCCGCAAGCGAAAAGCTGCAGGTCGCCACCGCATTGAACTCCTCGTCGAAGGCCGTGGCCATGTAGTTGGCTTGAACGTTGAGGGGGTTGGCGATGGCGATGCCGGAGCGGCGTTGGGGCGTTTCCTCGAGGGACCCGACGGCGAAAAGTCCGTGGTATTCACGTGGGACGGCGGGGGGAACATCGGCCACGCTGGCCACCGTGTCGTTCTGTATGAGCACGAACTTGAGCGAAGCCGAAGTGGCTCCGTTGGTCTCCACCACTTGAGTCCAAAAGACCTCGCTCAAGAGCGCGTCGGGCGGCACGTCGGGCGGCGGGACGAACTGCAGGGTGAATTCTTCGGGACCCAGCACGTCGTATTGAAAGCCGCCGTCTACCAGATGGTTGACCACGTCTTGAGGACCTACCATGGGGTCAAGAACGATGCGGCCGGTCACGAAGAGCTGCATCTCCTGACCGTCGGCGCGCACGAAGCGCACCTCGCCCTGCACCCTCCTGAAACGCTTGATCAAAGAGATGGCGTCGATCTGATTGCTGGCGATGACCAACTCGGTGCGGAAGCCGAGGAAACCTTGGCCGACGGCTCCATGAGCGAAGAAGTGATCAGCCAGCAGGGTGGCGGAGGAAAGGGTCAAGGCCAGGGCCGTCCCCAGGACGACTCCCAGCCGGTTCAGTTTCAAGGATTGAAGTGACATAAGAACCTCGCATGCTGCAATGTCCGTTTTGCGGATTTTCGTTCAGTCCGCCCTCGTCGAGTCCCCGGATTCCCCTGCGTTGGTCACGCTACCCCGCTCGCTGCATTTGAAAAGCCTTGCGGATGACAGGCGAAACCCAGTCCTCATCGAGTCGGTAGCTCTGGTCGAGGCGCAGCGCCGCCTCGAATTCGCGCATGGCTTTGTCCCAGTAATCGTTCATGCCGCTATCCGCTTGGAGAAGTGCCGCCGTGGCATAAGCCACTCCCAGAAAGGCATGGACGTCGACGTTTTCGCCGCCCAGCCGTCGAGCATCTTCCAACTCGCGTATGGCCGACTCGACGTTGCCCTGGTAAAGATCGCCCAAAGCCTGCCTGAGCTTGGCGCTGACGTCGACCGTCTCCGCCACTTCCGTGGGCACGTCGTTGCTGTCTGAAGCCAGCCGGCCGTCGATCAAACGCAGAATGTCGTCGAAGCGGGAAGAGGCAGGCGCGTAGGCGAAATTGCTGGAGGCCAGCGAACGATAGATGTCGCGGGCGTTCCTGAGCGCCTGACGGTCGACCTGCCTGCCATTGCCCGCGCCCCGGTCGTAGAGTTGATCGGCCTGCTGCCACCGGTTCTGGAAGCGCTCGGCCTGGCTCAACTCGCTGCGGGCCTCCTGGTTGCCCGCATCGGCCTCAAGGGCCTGGCGGTAGAAACCCACGGCCTCATTCATCTGCCCCGATTGCGCCGCCTTGCGGGCTTCCGCCGTCAAGACCTGGGAATCGGCCTTGCCCCGATAATCGGCCACCAAGTCCAGCGTCGAGCCCTGGCGCAGGGCCCGCGAGCAAACCTGGGAGGCCTGATCCAGGCGGTCAGCTTCAAAAGACTGCTTGCAGTCGCGCTCAAGCACCAGCAATTCAACTCGATCCTTCAACTTGTCTGCCGCGGCCCGGTCGGGGAATTCGTTCAAGGCCCTCCTGAATGAGGTGAGTGCCGAGGCCAGATCGGGAGGCGACTGGCCGAGCGCCGTGCGTCCAGCCTGCAGGAGGCCGTCATAAACGGAGGCTTGGCGTTCCTGGTTGATGCGGTCGATGGCTTGGGCCACCTGGGAGCGCCCCGGCCTCAATTGATCGGCTGCATTGAACCGTTGGAGTGCCTCTGCAAGGCGGCCTTGCTCGATCAGGCGGTTGCCCTCGGCGACCAGTTCGGAGAAACGCCCTTCTTCGGCGTCGTTTCGCAGTTGTCCAAGGCGCTGGTGCTCCTGCTGGTCCAGTTGAAGGTCAGGGGCATCATCCAAGGCCTGCAGGGCTTGCCGGAAGCGCTGCGCGTCGAGGTGTCCCTGCACGTCCTCGACCAGCCGGTCGAAGAGCGGGTTCGACTGCAGGGCCTGGCTGACCAGGTTCAGATACCGGCTCAGCATCTGCCTCTTGTCGCCCGTCAAGCGGTCGTGACTCTGGCTGACGGCCAGGCGGCTTTGGGCTTCCTGAAAGCGGTCCAGATGATAGAGGGACATGCCCAGGTAGAGATGCGGAAAGTACTCGTGGTCGAAATTGCCGTAGGTGGGCTTGCGCGGCGAAGGCCTGTCATCGGCCTGGATGGCGGTCTCGAAATAGCCCGCCGCCTGGGCGTAATTGCCCGCCTCAAAGGCTTGGATGCCTTTCTGATAGGGATCGAGCCACTGCCGGTAGCGCTGCGCCGTCAGGCTGGAATTCAGCCCCGCGGCCAGGGCCAGCAGGATTCCAAAATGCTTGAGGCGAAGCGCCATTCAGTCTCCTCAGGGGAAGGCTACGGCGAATGAGGCCACGAACTCCTTGAAGGAGTCGATGTTCACATAGGCGGCGTCGACGCGGAAGCGGTTGGCCAGAATCAGTCCTCCGCCACCGGTCCATCCATACTCGGTATCGTCATCGGGGAATTGAAAGACGCTCTGGAAGACGGCGTCGTTGATGGGGTCGCCGGTACTGCCCACGAAACGCTGGCGGTGATCGGGATTGGTGAAGAAGCCTCCTCGGAAGAAGACGGTATGGCGGGCGCCGAAGGGCACTCCCAACTCGCCTCCGAAGTGGGCCTCCCAGACATCGTCGATCTCAAAATCGTTCTCGTCGAAGGGCTGGGGCGCGTTGTTGGGCGAGCGCGAGAAGATGGGGGTGAAATCCTCCAGCAGGTCGGAATACTCGATTCTGACCGCGTCGAAGGCGAAGGTCAGCCGGTAGCTGCTGATGCCCGCCAAACGGGTAGGCGCCACTTGCAGGCCAAAGCCGTAGCGGTCAGGGACGTTAAGCGACATT
>DATIPQ010000003.1 GCA_035471785.1 Acidobacteriota bacterium | reverse complement strand
GCCCGTGGGTATTATCGAAACTGTCCCGCCCGCACCCGCGATTCGACCCGCTGCCCCATCTGCTCCTGGGCCGCCAGCAAGACCCGCATCCGCCAGGAAATGGGATCTCAAGCCGTGCGGAAGCTTGGGGGAAACCTAGTGCAGTGCGTCAGAAGTTTTGAGCCACCCTGTCGCGTTATCCCACGCTTTCAGCGTTCGGACCCTTGCCGTCTGAAACCCAGGGTGGCGCCGCCGTCTCGCTAGCGCTCGCCGCGGCTGACCCTGGGCTGGCGAATCGCTCGCCTTCAGCGAGCCCGGACCTGACTTCTAACACAGTCCCTTGGGCTGGCGAATCGCTCGCCTTCAGCGAGCCCGGACCTGACTTCTAACACAGTCCCTTGGGCTGGCGAATCGCTCGCCTTCAGCGAGCCCGGACTTGACTTCTAACACAGTCCCTTGGACTGGCGAATCGCTCGCCTTCAGCGCGCCCGGACTTGACTTCTAACACAGTCGCTGGGCTGGCGAATCTGTGCCTGTCAGGGACAGGAACGCAGGGCCCTGGCTCAGAACTTATGACCGGCAGCACCAGGCGTCGATCCAGAAAGCATTGACTTGTTGACGCTCTTGACAACGGGGCGGTAGAATTTCGCCCGCAAAGAGATGACAAACTCCCACGAATGACGGACTTGCGGGGGCGGACCACAGTCGACCGGGAGGGTTTTGCCGGCTTGGCCTCCCTACTGAATTCGGACACTGGAATCGATGGATGAGGCTAGCGAGCAGAGTGAGAAAGAGATCGCCGTACGGCTTGTCGAACGCGTCCATGAAGGCGATGAGGCGGCCGAGGCCGAGTTCTTCCGACGGTACGAGAGAGGGCTCCTCCTCTATCTGCGGACCATGTGCCGCGACCATTCTCTGGCCGAGGACCTTCGCCAGGAGGCCTTTAAGATCGTACTGTTGCGGTTGCGTGAGTCGGGCTTGAAAGACCCCTCTCGCCTGGCCGCCTTCCTGCGCCGCACGGCCCGCAACCTCTTCATCGGCGACTACCGCAAAAAGGCGCGCCGCCGCACCGAAAACGGAGTGCAAGGACTCGACCGTCTGGCCACTGCTCCAGCCGAACAATTGCGCCGCCTTGAGAAAGAACAGCAGGCCCGCTGGGTCAGGAAGCTGATCGGGCAGCTCAATACCCCGCGCGATCGGGAACTGCTCTATCGCTTCTATATCGCTGAAGAGGAAAAAGAGGACATCTGCCACGACCTCGATCTCGACAGCTTGCATTTCAACCGGGTCCTCTTCCGGGCCCGCCAAAGGTTCAAACAGATCGTGGAGAAATCCCGCCAGGGACGCCAATCCAGGGAGTAAAGTGCCTCTAGAACGCAACTGGTTTTATGTTTACGCGCTGAATTATCGCTTCTTTGGGTGAGACAATCCGGAGGCTGTCGGCAGATTTATGAAGAGCGGGGCACAACGAGTTGTGAGGATCGCCCCGCCCAGGTCCGATACCGCGATACAGCGAGGAAGAGGAACAGGACGCTATGCGTCATGAATACATCGAAGAAAATCAAGTTGTCGACCGCTATCTGATGGGGCGCTTGAGCCTTGAAGAAAGCGAAGCTTTTGAAGAGCACCTCCTGCACTGCACCCGCTGTCAGGAAGAGATGGAAACCTCGCGGGCCTTGCAGAACGGACTGAAAGCGGCTGCCGCCAGGGGTTGGCTGGATCCCCCGGCCGCGCAGGATACACGCCCGGCGGGACGGTCCGTTCCGCTTTGGACCCTGGCCGCGGCGGCAGCCTTAGCCGCTCTCTTGATCTTGCCTCCCATCTACTTGTTCCTTCAGATGAACACGCTCGACCGTCAACTGGCCGATACACGCCTGGAACTGGAGCAAGCGCGGCGGGTTTCGCAACAGCACGAGGATGAAGCTGAGCGACTCAATCGCGAAATCCAGGCGCTTCAGGCCCAACTCGGCCAGGAAGATTCGCAGGTGCGGGAACAGCTTGAACAGGAACGTCAGGCGCGGCGGCTGTTGGCGGCTAACCTGCAAAGACTGCAACAGCCCCACATCAACACGCCCGTGATCCCTCTCGACGCTCTGCGCAGTTCAGCGGGCGAAGGGGAAGCCGCTACCGTGGTCCGGGCCCAGCCGGATTCCGGCTGGATCGTGCTGGCCCTGCTGCTGGACCGGGCCGATTACGCCGACTATCGAGTGGCCTTGACCCGCCAGGACGAAGTCGTCTGGCAGAGCGGCGGATTGCGCCCCAATTACCGGGACGAACTGGTCATCAACCTGCCCCGCCCAATGCTTCGGGAGGGACCCTATCAGGTGACGGTGGAAGGGATGACGGAGAGCGGGCAGGAACGCCGCCTGGCCCGCTACGCCTTTACCTACCAGCCCGCACCCTAGCTCCCGTCGGCCTTGGGGACGATCAGCCACAAGATGAGATAGGGCAGGAATCCCGGCAGCCCTCCCGGCATCAGCAGGACCAGGAAGAGGATGCGAAACCACATGGGATTCAAGCCCGTAAAGGCCCCCAAACCGCCGCATACGCCGGCCACGATGCCGTTCTGACGGCGAAGCTTATTTTCCCTAATGTGAGTTGCTGTCATACTACCTATTACGGGCGCCATCCGCCGTATGTTCATCGCCTTGTCAGCGCCTTGGATTGAATGAAGATAAGCGTCAGCGTTTCTTGGCGACGATTCGTTGGCGATGCTATACTTGCGCTTGCAATCAAGGAAAACCCTACCCAGGAAGAGGCAAACAGCAATGATTACGAGAAAGCGTTTCATTCTTCTGCTCTGCGTCTTGCTGACGGCGTCGTGGGCGTCCGCTCAGCAGGTCGAAGTAGAAGAGCTGGTTCTGGACAACGGAATGACCTTTCTCTTCGTTCCGCGCGAGGGCGATCCCAACGTGGCAGCCGGATGGCTGGCCAAGGTGGGATCGGCCAATGAGCGTCCCGGCATCACCGGCATCTCGCACTTGTTCGAGCACATGATGTTCAAGGGGACTCACGCCATCGGCTTGGCCGAAAGCGTCGACATCGAGGCCAACCTGGCGCTGATGTCGGAAATGGACCTGCTGAAGGACCAATTGCGGAAGGAAGAAGAAGAGTTGTTGCGGCGTTATCGGCTAGGACTCATCGCCGATTTGAACGATCCCCAGAACCGCTCCCCCCGCCACCAGGAATTGATCGAGAAGTTCGAAGAGCTGACGCTCAAGGAAAAAGGCCAACTCACCAAGAACGAGTTCGACCGCATCTACACCCAGGCGGGCGGCAGCGGTATGAACGCGGGGACCACCAGGGACTGGACGATCTATTTCATCAACGTCCCCTCGAACAAGCTGGAGTTGTGGTTCTGGATGGAGTCGGACCGTCTGCTCAATCCGGTCTTCCGCGAGTTCTACGCCGAGCGGGACGTTGTGAGGGAGGAGCGCCGCCTGCGCACCGAAAGCACTCCCACGGGCAAATTCCGCGAGCAGTTCGAGTCGATGTTCTGGACCTCTCACCCCTACGGATGGCCCGTGGTGGGATGGCCCAGCGACGTCGAATCGATTACCCGCGAAGAGGCCGAGGCCTACTACGATGTCAACTACGCCCCCAACAACCTGGTGGCCTGTCTGGTGGGAGACTACGACGTGGAGACGGCCAAGGAACTGGCCCGGCGCTACTTCGGACGACTCCCGCGGGGACCCAAGGACCCTGAACCGGTGCGCACCCTCGAGATCGAACAGCAGGCCGAGAAGCGCATGATCGCTTATGCCGAAACCAACCCTCAGGTGCAAGTGCGCTGGCACAGCGTTGCCGACGGGCACGCCGACGAACCGGCCCTGCTGGTGATTGGAGCTTTGTTGAACGGGCGCAGCGGGCGGCTTTACAAGTCGCTGGTGCTCGACAAAGAGATCGCCAACCGGGCTTCCGCCGGTCAGGACGGAATGAAGTGGGCCGGCTATTTCAGCGTCAATGCCGTGGCCAAACAAGGCAAGGACCCGCTTGAGGTCGAACAGGCCATCTACGAAGAGATCGAGAAGCTGAAGACCGAATTGGTGGAAGAGCGCGAACTGCAGAAGGTCAAGAACAACTTCGCTGCCAACAACTTCCGCCGCATCGAAAACAACTTCTTCCTCATGCTGCAGTTGCTCATCGCCGATGGCAACCGATCTTGGGAGGCCTTCAACGAAGATCCCAAGCACTTGCAAGCCGTCACCGCCGAAGACGTGCAGCGCGTCGCCAAGAAGTACTTCAAAGACGAAACCCGGGCCGTGGCTCTCTATTACACCAAGGAATCGGACAAGCCCGAAGATCCCATGCTGGCCGCGCTCTCGCCGGAACAAAAGATGATGGTGAAGCAAATGGAAGGCCGGATTTCCCAACTGGATGCCGATCAGTTGGGTCAAATGCTGGGTCAGTTGGAGGGCGGCAACGTTTCCGAGCAGATGAAAGCCGTTGTGCCGGTGCTCAAGAAAATGATCGAGGAACGCAAGAAAGAACTCGAGATGGAGGGACAAGAACAATGAGAAAGTTCATTACCATGCTGGCACTGGTCCTCTTGGCTCTCAGCCTGGGCGCCACGGGCGCTTGGGCGGGTGAAGAGAACGACGACAAGATCCCCTCACATCCGGATCAACTGGAGTATCCGCCGCTGGACTACCCGGCGCCCCAACGCTCGGACTACCGCCACGTACTCAGCAATGGCGTGGTGGCCTATCTGGTGGAGGACCACGATCTTCCCCTCTTCGAAGTCACCATCTACCTGCGCGCAGGGGACTATCTGGATCCGCCCGGCAAGGCCGGACTGGCCTCGGCCATGGGCAGCCTGCTGCGTTCGGGAGGATCGCAGTCGCTGCAGCCCGAAGAATACGACGAGGAAGCCGACTTTCTTGCCGCCCTGATCAGCAGCCGGCTGGGCGATACCTCGGGTCAGGCCTCGGTCAACGCCCTCAGCAAGGACATGGACAAGGCCCTGGGACTGTTTTTCGACATGCTGCGCACTCCCGGCTTTGATCAGAAACGGATCGACCTCTATATGCGCCAATCGCTGCAGCAGATGGAGCGCCGCAACGACAACACCAGCGGAATCGAGTTCCGCGAATGGCGCCGTCTGCTCTACGGAGACGACTTTTTCTCCACCCGGTACTCCACCAAGGAGTCGCTTGAATCCATCACCCGGCAGGACCTTCTCGACTTCCATGCCCGCTACATTCACCCCGCCAACTTCATCATCGCCGCGTCCGGTGACTTCGACAGCGAGGCACTGATCGCCAAGCTGGAGTCGGCCATGCAGGGTTGGCCGGAGGGCGAGACAGCTCCTCCGGTGCCCGAGCCCGATTTCCAACCCCAGCCCGGCCTCTACATGGTCAACAAGGATGACGTGAATCAAGGCAGGGCCTCCATCGGCCACTTGGGAATCACGCGTGACAACCCCGACGTGTTCGCCATCCAGATGATGAACGACGTCTTGGGAGGCTCGGGTTTTACCTCGCGCATCACCAACCGCGTGCGCAGCGACGAAGGCCTGGCCTACAGCGCCGGTTCCGCGATGAATCCGGGCACCCACTACCGCGGGCAGTTCCGGGCCCTCTTCCAGTCCAAGAGCACCACGGTGGCTCAGGCCATCCAAATCGTCCTGGAGGAGATAGAGCGTATCCGCAGCGAGCCGGTGCAGCCCGATGAACTGGAGACGGTCAAAGTCAACGCCATCGAGACCTTTCCCCGCCAATTCTCTTCCGCTGAATCCATCGCTTCGACCTTTGCCAACGACGAGTTGATCGGGCGGGAAGAGGACTATTGGAACACTTACCGCGACCGCCTCCGCGCGGTGACGGTAGAGGACGTCCAAAGAGTCGCCCAGCAGTACCTTCACCCCGACCAGTTGGTGATTCTGGTGGTGGGCAATGTGGAGGAGATCATGAAGGGGCACCCTGATCGCCCCGAATTCTCCATCTCCAAGTTGCCGGGCGGAGAGAACCCCACCATGGTTCCGCTGCCCGATCCGCTGACGATGGAATACGGCAGTCAGTAAATGCGCCTCGTCAGGACGTCTCCGCCGCTTCGGCAAGCGGAGGCGTCCGCCCGCTTACCGACCATGAAACGGATACTCGAATCCGCGCTGCTGATCGCGTTGCTGACGCTGCCCGCAGTCCACTTCGCGGCGGCATCCCAGCAGGCCAAGCAGCCAACTCCGCAGGCGCACCAGTCTTCTCACGATCCTGAAACCCAGAAGGCGATCCGCCTGGCCATCGACGGACTCTACGAAGAGGCTTCCCGTTCCCTTCGCAGGCTGCTTAGACAACGCCCCAAGGATCCGCTGCTGCTCTACTACCTGGGCGTCTGCTACCACAAGATGGACCGCAACGGGCTGGCCCTCGAGTACCTGCGCCAGGCGGTCGATGAGGAAGCCCCCTTTCCTCAGGCCTACTTGTGGCTGGCCCGCAGCTACCTGCGCCATGAAGAACCCGGCTCCGCCCGCGCTGCCCTCGATCAAGGCCTCAGCCTCTTCCCCCGCAACGAAGATCTGCTGGAAATGCAGGCCCGCCTCGGCTGCGCAACTCCCAATTGCCGATAGCCAACTCCACAAGGGGAGATCCACTGGTCTTGCGGGTTGGAGATTGGGCGCTTGAAGTTGCGAAGCAGTCAGCCCTTGCGGACGATGATCAGAGTGCGGTCGTCGCTTTGGCGGGCGTGGCCCGTGAAGGAGTCGACGTCGTCCAAGACGGCCTCGAAGATCTCGCGCACGGGGCGTCGCTGCATGCGGAGCACTTGCTTCTCCAGCCGGCTCACCCCGTATTCCTGCTCATCGCCGTCCACAGCCTCCACAATGCCGTCGCTGTAGGCCACCAGCAGATCGCCGTTCTTGATCATGACTTCGCCTACCTGGTAAGGGACCGGGGGAGTATCGAAGGCCCCCAGCACCGGGCCTCCCACTTGCAGACGCACGACTTCGTCTCGATGGAAAACCAGGGGCGCGAGATGACCGGCGTTGATGTAACGGAGCTTGCCGTCGGGATGCAGTTCGGCGTAGAAGGCGGTGATGAACTGGTTGGCCAGGGAACTGCGGAACATGCGACGGTTGAGCTTCTCGAAAAGCAGCGGCGTGGTGTCTTTGGCGTAGTGGGCTTCGAAGGCGATGCCGGTGTAGAGCGCGGTGTTGAAGTCGCGTACCAGCATGGCCGCCGAGAGGCCATGTCCCGAGACGTCGGCGATCACCACTCCCAGCCGTTCCTCGATATTGAATCCCTGCAGTTCGATGAAGTCGTAGAAGTCGCCTCCAACCCATTCGATAGGCAAGGTGCCGCCGAATATGCGGAAGTCGCGATAGCGCCGCACGATCTTGGGCTCGGGGAGGATCTTGCGCTGCATCTCGGCCACCGAGATGAACTCCTCTTCGATCTCCCGCTGGGGAGTTCCGATGACGGCCTTGAATGCGGCGTCGTAGTTGTCCTTCATCCGAAGCTCTCAACCACCTGGGCCTGAGCGTGATCTTCTCCCAGCACCGCCTGCAGCATCGTTCCGGGCTCGATGTAGGCTTTTTTCAGGTAAGCCAGTGCAATGGGATGGCCCAGGCGCGGAGAGTAGACGGCGCTGGTAACGGACCCTGCGGTCCGTCCCTCCTCGTTAACCACTTTGGCGCCTTTTTCAGGGACCTTTTCCCCTTTCAGCGCCAGGCGGCAAAGCAGCCGGGCCACGCCTCCGATATAGGTGGCCTTGGCAACCACTTCCTGCCCGATATAGCATCCCTTGTCGAAGTCGAGCGCTTCGTTCAAGCGGGCCTCCATGGGGTATCGGCCTTCGTCGAGTTCGGCCCCGTGGCGGGGGCGTCCTGCCTCCACCCGCAGGGTCTCGACCACTTCATCGTCGGCCGCCTTGATCCCCAGGGCCGAGCCCTTCTCCAGAGCCGCCTTGCCAAAGTCCTCACCCGACTCGGAGTCGAGCAGGACCTCGCAGCCGTCCTGAGCCAGATCGGCCTTGCGGATCACCCAGGCAGTGCGGCCCTGAAAAGCGCCCTGGGCCAGATGCAACTGGGCTTGGGGGGGCGCCGTGCCGAGGAGCAGCTTGGCGGCTTGGTCGCAGCTCGGTCCCTGCAGGGAAAAATGGGCCCATTCGGAAGAGACGTCCTCCAGTTCAACCTCGTCCATGATGATGAACTTGTTCAGGGTCTCGATGGTGGTGGCGGTCAGATCGGCGTCTAAGTCGATGAGCAAATCGTCGTCAAACTTGTAGAGATAAAAAGAGGCGACGATCTTGCCTTTCATGGTCAGGAAGGTGTTGAACCGTCCGGCCATCGGGGCCAGTTTCTCAACGTCGTTGCTGACCATCGAGTGCAGAAACGAAACTCGATCAGGCCCGCTGGCACGGATTTTCCCGCGCCCTCGCAAATCGATCAGCGCGGCCGACTGGCGGGCGGCTTGATATGCGTCCAAGTCCATAGGCGCCATTTGAGCAGAAAGCGGGCGCGGGAATCAAACCGGGATCGAGTTTCGAGAGTGAAAACCCTCTACATGTTGTAGCTGTTTCCCGCCTCCATGGTGATCACCTCGACGTCCTGGTCGGAGACCAACTTGGCGAACTCCTCGGGAGTCCCGGTCAGGGGCGGGAAGGTGCCGTAGTGCATGGGGATGACACGCTTGGCCTTGAGGAGCTTGCAAGCGTGGGCAGCTTCCTTGGGTCCCATGGTGAAAAGGTCGCCCACGGGCAGCATGACCAGGTCGGGCTGGTAGAGTTCGGCGATCAGTTGCATTCCGTAGAAGATACCAGTGTCGCCGGCGTGATAGATGGATTGCCCGTCTTCGAAGGTAACGACGAAGCCGGCAGGCTCGCCCCCGTCCCAGATCTTGCCGCCCTCCTCGATCAGGCTCGAACTGTGGCGGGCGTCGGTCATGACGACGTGGACGTCGTTGATCTTCTGGCCTCCGCCCTTGCTCATGGGTTGACAGTTTTCGATGCCTTTCTCGCCTAGATAGTGGCCTATCTCGTAAATGCAGCCGATAGCCGGTTTGTACTTCTTGGCGATTTCGATGGCGTCTTGAAAGTGATCAGCGTGGCCATGAGTAATCAAGAGGGTGTCCAGCGAGCCGAGTTCCTTATCTTCGTCAGGACAGGCCGGGTTGTTCATGACCCAGGGGTCGATGAGCAGCTTGCGGCCGCCGGGAGTGGTGATCAGAAAGGTTGCGTGTCCCAGAAATTTGATCTTGACTGACATGCCTTCAGTCTAGACGTTCGGCGTGTTCCAGTCCAACGCGGTACAATTCCTCCCAGCATGTGGAAGATGGTGTTGAAAATGCTGGGCGCGGCGGCTGCGGGACTGGCCGCGCTGAAGCTGGCGGTGGTCTATTTTGAGCCTAAACTGGTCTTCCATCCCACCCGCGGATTGACCTCGACCCCGGCCCACATGGGACTGGATTACGAAGAGCAGCGCATCGAGACCGCCGACGGCGAGACGGTCGTGGTCTGGACGGTTCCCCATCCCGAGCCTCGCGGGCAGGTCCTCTACTTCCACGGGAATGCAGGCAACCTCTCCTCTTGGGTGGAGTTCCTCGACTCCTTCCACCGCCAGGGATACGCCGTCACGGCATTCGACTACCGGGGCTACGGAGAGAGCAGCGGCAGGCCCAGCGAGCAAGGCCTTTACCGTGACGTAGACGCCGTTCTGAAACACTATCGCAGCAGCCTTTACATAGACGGGCCTCCGGTTATTTTTTGGGGACGTTCGCTGGGAGGTCCGGTGGCGGCTTACGCGGCTTCTCTTCACGAGCCGCATGCGCTGGTCCTGGAGGTCACTTTTCCCAGCAAGGACTCCCTGATCGAAGACCAGTGGCTTTTTCGGGCCCTCAGTCCGCTGGCGCGGTATCAGTTCGCCACCGTCGAACACCTGAGCCGGCGCACCTGTCCGGTGCTGGTGATTCATGGGGACCGCGACCCGGTGGTGCCATTGCAGCAGGGGCAGAGACTCTATGAGGCACTGCGTCCGCCCAAGCAGTTCTACCGGGTGGAAGGCGCCGAACACAACAATACCCAACTGGTCGATTCCCGCTACTGGAGCCGCGTCAATGCGTTCATCGAGGGCCTTGGGCAGGGCGACGCCAGGTCGGTGCCCCGCCGGTCGCTGGGCGAGGGAAGGTGAGGCGTGCAGGAGGCGCTCGACCAGATTGAAATCAAGGGCATCTCCTGCATGGCTCGGGTGGGGGTGCCGCAAGAGGAGCGCAGCCGTCCCCAGAAGATCCTTCTCGACGTTTGGCTCTACCTGGGACTGGAGGCGGCCTGCAACACCGACCGCTTGGACTTGACGGTCGACTACGGCCAGGTCGCCGAGGAGGTGAGGCGGCGGGTCGAGGCCGGATCCTTCGTGCTTCTGGAGCGGCTGGCCGACGAAGCTTGCCAGGCGGCTCTCAGCGATCCCAGGGTGCAGGGCGTCAAGGTCCGCGCCAAGAAGTTCCCGCAAGCTCTCAGCGGTCAGGTTGATCACGTCGCCGTGGTGTTGACCCGCGAATACCGCCATCCGTGAGGGGAAACTAATCGTCCTGCCGTACGTCTTATTGAACAAAGGACGGAACGCCGGCGTATCGTAGGCTAAGGCATCCCGAATCATCGGCGGACTGCCCTTGACATAGAGCAATGCCGGTCTTAGCTATGATCTGTAGGGAGAGCGTCACTGAACAGACAACCGGCTCAGTGCCGGTATCGAAATATAACGAGGTAAAACAAAGCGATGTTCTTTTTTGATCCCACCTACCTGTTGTTCATTATTCCGCCCCTGCTGTTGTCGTTGTGGGCCAGCTTCAAGGTCAAGAGCAACTTCAGCAAGTATTCCAGGGTGCGCTCGATGCGCGGAATGACGGGAGCGCAGGTGGCCGAGCAGATGTTGCGTCAAGCGGGAATCTACGATGTACAGGTTACCCGTGCGCGCGGATTTCTCAGCGATCACTACAACCCCTCCAGCAAGACCTTGGCGCTTTCCGACGGCGTCTACGATTCGGCCTCGGTGGCGGCGGTCAGCGTGGCGGCTCACGAGGCCGGACACGCCTTGCAGCATGACAAGGGCTATGCCCCCTTGCACCTGCGTACGGCGCTGGTGCCCACGGCCAGCATTGGATCGAGCATCGGCTACATGACCATGGTGCTGGGCCTTTTTCTTTCTTCCAGCCTGATCTACCTGGGCGCGCTGCTCTTTTCGGCGGTGCTCCTCTTCCAGTTGGTGACGCTGCCGGTTGAATTCGATGCCTCCAGCCGCGCCAAGCGGATACTCTTTCAATCGGGATTGATCGCCGAGCAGGAACGGGAAGGAGTCGCAAAGGTGCTCAACGCGGCGGCTCTGACCTACGTGGCCGCTGTGATCAGCTCGCTCATGACGCTGCTCTATTTCTTGATGGCGGCGGGCCGCGATTAACCCCGGAGACGCGAAAGTCCCGGCCGGTATGCGTTCCTGCTCGCTGGGAGGAACGCTCCATTCCCCCAAATGCTTCAGCCCGAGGACTATCCTCTGGCCGAAAGCCGGCCGGGACCTGTTCACGATAGAGTCGTGGGAAAGCTTCCCCGGCAGAGGCCTTACCTCATTGACGAAGCTCTCTCACGAATGAACCCCCCCAGCCTAGCCGCCCGGCGGCAGTCGTTTCTTGAAGAATTAAAAGGCCCTGGCAGAATCTGCAGGTTTTTCTGCTAGGGCCACCTAGGTGCCAAGCGAGTTCACCACACCGGGCAAGTTTCAGCGACCGCGGTGAAGGCTCAACTGCCGAGAGCATACCCTCCGTGCCGCTGACTTTGGTCACGGGAACTTGACCTGTGCGTGAACTCGGCCACCCGGTGCTGCCGGTCATAAGTCTGAGCCAGGGCCCTCCTTTTCTTGTCCCTGGAAGGGACAGATTCGTTAGCCCAGCGACTGTGCTAAAAGTCAAGTCCGGGCTCGCTGAAGGCGAGCGATTGGCCACCCCGGCGACTTTGTGAGAAGTCAAGTCCGGGCTCGCTGAAGGCGAGCGATTCGCCAGCCCAAGGGACTGTGTTAGAAGTCAGGTCCGGGCTCGCTGAAGGCGAGCGATTCGCCAGCCCAGGGTCAGCCGCGGCGAGCCCCAGCGAGACGGCGGCGCCACCCTGGGTTTCGGACGGCAAAGGTGCGAACGCTGAAGGCGTGGGATAACGCCACAGGGTGGCTCAAAACTTCTGACGCACTTGCTCTAGTGGCCCTGGCGGTTGCGGCGGCGGTAGTCTCCCGGAGTCAGGCCGGTCTGCTCCCTGAAGACCCTGGTGAAGTGGCTTTGATCAGAGAAGCCGTTTTCCAGGGCGATCTGGGCCAATGGACGGCCGGACTCACGCAATTGACGGCCCGCTCTCTCGACGCGGCGGCGGCGCAGGAACTCTCCCGGCGTGGAGCGATAGAAGCGCCGGAACTGGTCGCACAAGTAGACGGGATGCACGTCCACTTGGCGGGCCACTTCTCCCAGCTTTACGCGCTCTCCCAGGCGGGATTCGAGAATTTCGCGCGCTTGCTTAAGCCATCCCGGCAGGCGTCTTTCGGGGCGTTCGCTCCGGCGGCGTCCCAATTCCACCAGCATGAAAATGATGAGTCCTTCGGCGGCCAGGTGCGAGCTACTGTCCCAGCGGCGGAACTCGCGGTAGAGTTGATGGGCCGCCCAGGTCGCCCGTCCGCCGCAGCTCTCGGCGGCTTGCTCCAGATGGCGATCCAGTCCCTTCCCGGCGAAATCGTCCTGCAACTCGATGTTGAAGGAGCGGACCGGGTCAGGGCCGAACTCTTCCCGGTGTTCTTCACCAGAGGGATGGAAGGCCAGCATGTCGGGCCGGCATTCGCGCAGGCGCCTGCCGTAGTGCTCGCGGTAGTGTCCCTGGCGGATCAGACAGAGATAAGCGTGTTTATGGGAGTGGGCGGAAAGGCGGGTGCGGGCGGGGTAAACGGTTTCCGTGAGCAGGAACCCTTCCCCCTGCCGGCTCCCGACGATCCGTCCGCAGTAGCAGCCGGGGTCGAGTTGCATACCTGTACCTCGGTACTGGTATACGCCGGACGGGGGGATACGGTTCGCTTTTGGGGCGCCGCAGGGCGCCCCGTGTTGCTTAGCGGCCGCCTCGCCGGCCACGGGGGCCGCGGTCCCGACGGTTCTCGCGGAATTGCTCGAACCGCTCCAATTGTTCGGGGGTGAGAAGGGCCTGAAAATCGGTCCAGGCCTGCTCCCTGATGGCCCGCAGTTGGCGGCGGTTCTGATGCAGGGAGATGACGATGGCTCCCACCGCTTCGGCGGAGGGCGATTCACCATCGAGCGCGGTGCGCAGTTCATCGCGCAGGGCCCGCTGCTCTTCCCTCACGGCCTGGCTCTGATCGCGGGCCTGTTCGCGGATCGCGCGAGCCTGCTCCTGTTGCTCTTCGCTCAGGTCAAGGGCCCGGATGAGGCGTCCCAGGTGGTGAGCCCGGTGCCGCGCGCGGCCCATTTGGGGGCCTCCTTCAGCGAAAAATCCACCTCCGCCGCCCGGTCCGATGCCCGGGCCTTGGGGACCGTTGCCGGGGCCTTGAGCCCAAGCCCATCCTCCGGCCAGCAGCAGGGCCAGAGACAGTATGGCGACCATTCTATGTCTGCTCGACATGGCTTCCTCCTCGATTAGGTCTTGCTCCGTTTATCGTTCGTCGTTTCAGGTGCGACCTCATCTCCCCAGGGCTTGTCCGCGTCCTGCGGTTTGTCCCTTGCAACTCACCTTACTCGCCAGGTAGCGAGATGTTTCAGGGGCTGCCGTTTTTCCCTCGGTGGAGGACCCGTTTCAGCGCCAGCGTGTACAATGCCCAGATCGCCGCGAGGTTGGATGACCGATGAGAGGTAACGATGTTCGAACGCAAACGTGAAGGATCAGTCGTTTGCCCGTCCTGCCGGAACCTGGTGGGCGTTAAAGACGAGGTGTGCTACAACTGCGGACGCCGAAATCCGGGGATGTGGGGATATGCCCAAGTCTTCCAGGCCCTGGGCAACGACTTGGGTTTCCTGCCTTTCGTCTTCTACGGCTGCATCCTGATGTATGTGTTGACGCTGGCCTATGATCCGGCCGGCATCGGAGCGGGAGGTCTTCTGGGCATGCTCTCCCCATCCCCCAAGGCCACTTTGGTCTTTGGAGCCAGCGGCTGGTATCCGTTCTTTGTGCTGGACCGCTGGTGGACCGTCCTCAGCGCTTCCTTCCTGCATGGCGGGCTGCTTCACATCTTCTTCAACCTCTACTGGGCCAGGCTGCTGCTGCCGGCCGCCACCACCCTGTTCGGCGTATCACGAGCCGTTATTATCTTTACAGCCGCGTCCATCGGAGGCTTCATGCTGTCCTCGGTGATGTACACGGTGTTCGGGGGCATTCCGGTCATCGGAGGCGCTCAACTTACCCTGGGGGCGTCGGCGGCCATCTTCGGGTTGCTGGGGGCGCTGGTCAATTCCAACTCTTCGGTGGCAGCCCAGGCCAAGTACATGGCGATCTTCGTGGCGGTGTTGGGCCTCATCATTCCCGGAGTCGACAACTGGGCTCATGCGGGAGGATTCGTCGCCGGCTATCTGCTGGCCGGCTTTTACTCCAAGGCGGATCGGGAATCGCAGGGCGAGCTCTTCCTGGCAATAGCCTGCATCGCGGCTTTCGTGCTTTCCATCGTCGTCTCCTTTCTGGATGCCCAGTCCTTGCCGCTGGAGCGGATCTTCGGCGGCTGAAGACTGGAACTTTTTGCGCCGATGGTTTATCTTGCCCCCTTCATGCCGCCACGTGGGGGCAACTTAGGCAAGGAGTCGATCTGGATGTACGAGAGGAAAGACCGTTGGTCGGTAGGCGAATGGATGACACCCAACCCGGACAGCATTCCGCCTGACTACAGCGTGCGGCATGCCTTCGTCAAGATGCGTCTTGAAGGCTATCGTCATCTGCTGGTGGTGGACAATGGCCACCTGCTGGGCATCGTCACCGACCGCGATCTGCGCCGGCCCGACATTTCCGACGACGTGGAAGGCTGGCACGACTACTACAACCTGGACCACGACTACGCCGTCCGCGACATCATGACTACCGATCTGGTCACTCTTTCTCCCCAGGACCGCCTGGAGAAGGCCGTCAAGTTCGTCCTCGACAACAAGTTCGGAAGCCTTCCGGTGCTGGACAAGAATGACGAACTGATCGGCATCCTCACCACCCACGACATCATCAAGGCCCTCAGCGAGATCCTGCAGGACTTCGGCGACCATCTGCGCAAGTGAATTGGGAGTTGGTCTTTGGAGGTTGGAAGTGGCAGCCGTCAGGCTGCCGGCATTCCGTTTCGGATCACGTTCTCCATGGCGTCGCAGAAGCGTTCCAGTTCTTGCAGCGTAGTGTAGACGTTGGGCGTGATGCGGAGCCCTTCGAACTCGGGGTGCTTGATGGGCGTCACGATGATGTGATGCTGCCTCCACAGATGGGAGGTCAACTCGCCGCTGTCGACTCCCTCGATCTGAACGTTGGCCAGAGCGCAGGAGTACTTGGGGTCGAGGCTGGTGTGCAGGCGCACCCGGTCGTGCTGCAGGAGGCGCTCTGCCCAGTAGTGGGTGAGGTAGCGCAGACGGGCCTCTTTGCGGCGCGGTCCGATGCCCTCATGAAAGGTGATGGCGTCGCCGATGGCCAGGTAGTTGGCGGCAGGATGAGTCCCGATCTCCTCGAACTTGCGGATGTCCTCGTCCATGGCCGGCGGGGCCGCCATCATGGGCCACAGGTCTTTGATCTTCTCGCGGCGGACGTAAAGCAATCCCGTGCCGTGGGGCGCCAGCAGCCACTTGTGCAGGCTGGAGGCGTAGTAGTCGCAGTCCAGGTCCTGATGGGTGAAGTAGAAGTGAGCGAAGGCGTGGGCTCCGTCCACCACCACGGGAACGCCCTTGCGGCGTGCCATCTGCACGACCTTCTTGACGGGAAGAATCTGCCCCGTCAGGTTGATGATGTGGCACATGAGGATGAACCTTGTGCGGGCCGTGATGTTTTCCTCGAACAGGCGCACGATCTCGTCATCGTCCTCGGCGGGGACCGGAATGGAGAACTGGCGCAGCTTGACACCCTCGCGCCGTTCCCTCTGGCGGAAGGTGTTGATCATGCGGGGATAGTCCTGGTTGGTGGTGAGGACTTCGTCGCCGGCTTGGAGATCAATGCCGAACTGGCAGATCTGCAGGCTCTCGGAAGAGTTGCGGGTCAGGGCCACTTCTTCGGGGGAGCATCCGAAGGTGCGTGCCAGGCGTTGGCGCACGCCCTCGCGCTGAGGTTCGAGGATGCGCCACATGGTGTAGACGGGGGCGGTGTTGGAGTAGTCGAGATAGCGCTTCATCGATTCCTGCACGGCGGCCGGGGCCGGTGAAACGCCTCCGTTGTTGAGGTTGATGAGGCTGCGGTCGACGGTGAAGGCTTCCTGCACCTCGCGCCAGTAGAATTCGTCTGCCGCGATGGCTTCTGGAGTGCGCGTCTCGCCGGCCAGCTCGGCCAGTCGAGAGAGGCTGCGGGCCAGCGCCTTGGGTTCGGCGGAAAGAGTGGCGGTTGCGGCGGCGGCCGGGATACCCAGAGCCCCCATAAAGTGTCGTCGATTGAGCATCGTCCCCTCCCAGCAGGAAAAAAGCGGTTCCCTTCTGCATACACGATTCCCGCTCGCCTGTCGAGTGTCGCCCGCGAGATCCTTCGAACTTCGTCGTTCCCACTGCGTACTTGCCGCCGGACAACGCCAAGCGGGCTTCTGCCGCCGCCAACACTTGTTGAGCGTTACTGCAGGTCGACCTCCAGGGTCACCAGGCCGGCGATGCCGGGGGCGGCGATGGCCCGGCTGTCGGGGCTGATGGGGTAGTCCTTGTCGAAAAGGTTGCGCACCAGGAAGCGCAGGTTGTATCCCCTTTCGACCTCCCACCCGAAGCCGGCGTCGAAGGTGAAATAGCCCGGCATGACGATCTCGGAGGGGCCGGGCTCTTCGTCGCGGGCGAAGAGGCTGCCTTGCAGGTGCAGGTATCCTTTCTCGGCCAGCGGACGCCGCAGTACCAGTCTCAGGTTTTCGGTGGCGATGTCGGCCAGCGGCTGGTCGTCGTCCAACGCGGTGCCGCCCGCGGCCGCGGCGGCGGCTTGCAGCGTCCAGCGCGAGGGCAGGTCGGTTTCGACTTCCACTTCCAGTCCGCGCAGGCGGGCCCGTCCCCGGTTGCGGAAGAAGAAAAGGTCGGGTTGACCTTCGAAGCGCTCGATCAAGTCGTCGATGCGGTAGTGGTAGTAGAAGACCGCGGCCTTCCACTGGGAGGCCGTGTAGCGCATGGACATGTCGTACTGGATGCTTTCTTCAGGCTGCAGGTCGGGATTTCCGGTAATGAATCCGCGTGCGGTGATGCCGGTGAAGAAGCGGTCGGAGAGGGTGGCGTCACGGAAACCGCGCGATACCTGGCCGGTTAGGGTCAGGCCACGCGTGAGTTTGGCGGTCAGGGCCCCGAATCCGGAGAGGGCGCCGTTGTCTGTGGAGACGTCGCCCGCGCCGCCCCCCTGATTGCGGGTGGTGATGCGGTCGTAGCGCAGCCCCGCCGATCCGGTCAGGAACTTGTTGAAGGCCGTCTCGCCGCTGACGTAGAAGGCGGTGTCGCGCTTGCGGGCGTCCTCGATGGATTGTCCCTCGGAGGCGCTCACCAGTTGCCCGTCGGGGGAGAAGGTGAAGCTGCGGTCGATGGCCTCGAGGTCGAAACGCCCGTTCAGGTCGATTCCGAACTCGACGCGTCCCCGGCCCAGGGGACGAGTGGCCACGGCTCTGAAGCCGTAATCCTCGGCTTTCACGTCGGCGTCGTCGATGATGCGTCCCTGCCCGGCGGTGGGATTTTCGTCGCGGCGGGTGGTGACCTGATAGCGTCCCAGGAAGAAGTCCATCTTGAGGCGCGAGAATCCGCCGACGGGGTCGAGGTCGTAGCTGGCTGAGAAGCGGTCCGAGTCCTCTTCGGAATAGAACACGCGCAGTTCCGGATTACGGGTGTCGGGACGGCCGATGCTGCGTCCGAAGTCGCTCTGCCAGCCCAGCGAGAGGACGCCCGGCCCGACCTCGTGCTGAAAGCGCCCCAGAAAGCCCTTGTCGCTGGCTGCCGAATTGTCCACCTCGCCGCGGGCACTCTGGTAGTCGTCGAAGTCGCGGTAGCGTCCCTGCAGCAGGAAGCCGCCCTCGGGGAGTCCCCAGGAAACCTCGGCGCCGGCCGTCTTCTGCGGCAGTCCGGCGGCCAAGGTGCCCCTGAAGCGGAAGCGCAAGGGCTGTCCCGCCTCGGGACGGCGGGTGCGGGCGTGGATGATGCCGCCGAAGGCGTCCGATCCGTAGGCCACCGAGCCGGGTCCGCGCGAGACTTCCACCCCCTCCAGGAAGAAGGGATCGAGGTAGGTGGCGCTGGGGCCGGCCCGGCGTTCGCTGGTGACGCGTCCGCCGTCGAGCAGGATCAGCGTGCGTCCGCCCGAGAGTCCGCGCACGATGGGGACGCTGGCGTGGAGGTCGGAGGTAGTGCTGACTCCGGCCACGTTTTCCACCGCTTCGCTGAGGCGCACGGGCGCCCGGCGGGCGATGTCGCTGCGGACCACCGTGGTCATCCCGCTGGCGGGCGGAGCCTCGATATTGGGCGTGACCGACGACGACACCGTCACGTCCTCGCTGGAAAGCGGCTCAACCACGATGACCAGGTCGCCGTCCTCGGGCAGCTCCTCGATAAAGACGGGCGCCACGTAGCGTCCGTCCGAGAGCACCACCAGCACCTCGAAGGGAGCTTGGGGCGGCGGATTCCAGGTGAAGTAGCCGCGCGAATCGGTGCGCACCGAGCCGGGCTGCCCCACGATAGAGACATTGGCGTCGATTACAGGCGTGCCCTCCTCGGTGAGGACGCGGGCCTGAAGGGCGGTTGAAGGCTGAAAAGACAGTGCCAGCGACAGGACGAGTTCGAGCATAGTAATTCAATCCAACAGAGGGCTTTGATACCATTTCCGTTCTCTAAAGTTCAATCTGAGCCGCTCCTCGCAGGCCCGAAGATGGTCGGAGACGGCTCCCCAGAGCGGATGGCGATATGGACACTTCACCCAGGCTCATCCTGGCCTCGGGTTCGCCGCGGCGCCGTGAGTTGTTGAGGCGTTTCGGGGCGCCCTTCGAAACCCGGCCCAGCCGAGCTCCCGAGGAGGTGGAAGATGGCGAGTCTCCGGCCGCCATGGCCGAGCGCCTGGCACTCGACAAGGCGCGCTGGGTCGTCCGCGAACTGTCGGAGGACGGCTCGCTCAAGGGGCATTCGGCTCTGGTTCTGGGCGCCGATACCACCATCGACCTGCAAGGCGAGATTCTGGGCAAGCCCGCCGACGCCGAGGACGCCCGGGCCATGCTGGGACGCCTCAGAGGACGCGCCCACGCCGTCGTCACCGGCGTGGCCATGATCAGCCTTGCGGCTGGCGCAGAGGCCTCCTCGGCGGTGGCCACCACCGTGTGGATGCGCGACTTCAGCCAGTCTGAGTGCGATGCCTACGTGAAAACCGGCGAACCCCTGGGCAAAGCCGGCAGCTACGCCATCCAGGGAAAAGGCGGAGAACTGGTGCAACGCTGGCAGGGATGCTGGAACAATGTCATGGGACTGCCGCTGTGCGAGGTGGGGCGCCTGGGCCGCCAATTGACCGGCGCTTCCATCAATCAGGGCCCCATCTGCCCCCAGCCCTACGGCAGCCGCTGCTTCTACTAGACCATCGATTCTCAAGCCCTCGTTGGCCACTACCTCGGACTGGCCCATCTAAGTACAGGTGTGAGGTCGCCTCAGTCGCCGCAAGGATGCGCCTCCCACCAGACGACGAACATGGGTGGAGAAAAACCGCGCTAGCGCATCCTTGCGGCCCTCCTGCGCCAAGGCCAGGGAGGGCTTCGTGATGAGCGCAACGAACCAAAGAGGCAAGCACCTCCCCTCTGGGCAGTTAGCCCCAGGCCTGGTGGGAGGCGCATCCTTGCGGCGATCCTGGAAATGCTTCTATCGGGCCAGATGGCGGGGCTGCCGAGCGGGGCCCCGACCGGGTGGGAGGCGCACCCTTGCGGCCGTCCCTTGCCAACTCCCTTCGCCCCGGCACCCGCTTTGGATTAAAATGTCCCGCCATGAGGTGGCGGATTCCGTTCATGCTGCGGCGGCCGGCTCTGCTCCTGCGCGACTTGTTGGTCAACCGCGAGCGGCCCGACCTGGGCTCTCTGCGCCGGGAAGAGGACCCGGAGACCTTCGTCTGGAGAATCTTGCCTCACGCCGCCCGCACTTTTTCCGCCTGCATCGCCTTGCTGCCCGAGCCCATCGCCCGGCCCTCGGCGGTGGCCTACCTCTACTGCCGCTGTCTCGATTCCTATGAAGACATGCTCCCCGAGCACACACAGCGTCAGGAAGCCCTGCGCAATTTCTATCGTCGTCTGGGGACGGCTCCCGTCACGACGGCTCCCGCGGCCCAGCGGCTTTCCCCCGAATTGGCCCGCGACGAGAGGGATCTTTCTCACGTCCTGCTGGTCAACCGGAGCGGTCTGGTCGACCAGGTCTTCTTCAACCTCGATCCCGCCGCCCAGCAGATCGTGCTCGACCTGGTGCATGGAATGGCCGAGGGCATGATCTGGTCCTCCCAGATCTTCGCCCGTCAGAAAGGCGTGCTGGCCAGCAGCGATCAACTGCGGCGTTACTGCGGCTACGTGCTGGGACTGCCCACCATCTTCGCGGCCCGCATGATGAGCCTGCACTACCACGACCGCTCCGAGTTGACGCCCGGGCAGCGCCAGAACGCCCTGCTGGCCGGTGAAATGGTGCAGTTGGCCAACATCACCCGCGACATCGAAAAAGACCTGCGCCGAGGGGTCGCCTATCATCCCGACCTGGAGCCCGTGTTGGGAGTCCGCGAGAACGGCACGCCGGCTGAGCAGGAACGCGTCCGCCGAGTGCGTGAAGAACTGTTGCTGCGGGCCCTCAGGCTGGCCCCCGCCTATCGCCGCTTCGTCCAGGACCTGCGCCTGCGCGGACTCAACTTCGGACGCGCCTCGGCCATCCTCATGCTGCTCTTCACCGACCGCTACTATCGCTCCTGCGCCGCCCGGCTGGGGCGGCCGGCCTGGGACGGTCCGCAGTCGGGGCTGGGAGTCATCCTCAAGAGCCTTCCCGCCGTGGTTTCTCCCCGCTGGAGCGAGCGCATTCTGCTCCAGGTCGAGCGCTCTTTCCTGGAGTTCGCCGAGAACTGAAGTCCTGTAGATATGAGACAATCCAGAGGCATGGGAAGGTTCTTGAGGTGGATTTTTGTCTTTGCGGCCTGCTTCAGCTCGCTCTTTTCCCAGATCGAGCTGCCCTCTTCCCCTTCACACGCCTCTGAGTACAACGTCGCCCAGGAGGCGGTGGCTCTGGCCGGCGACGTCATGGCCGGGCTTACCCCTCGGCAACAGCAGCAGATCCTGGGCGTGGTGGGACGCCTGCGCAGCGGTTCTTCGCAGGGTCTTTCCCCCCAGCGGATCGAAGAACTGATGGAACTGATCGGGTGGGAGCGCTACCGGCCCCGCATCCTGGAGCTGGCCCTGCACCAATCCGAGGTGCTGGAGATCGTCCCCGAAGATCAACCGGCCTGGCGCCACATCGTCCACGACGCGCTGCTTTACTTTCTCGACGACCTGCCCCGAGAGCGGCTCATCGAGCGTCTGTTGACCCAATTGGGACTGCCTTCCGACGCTTCCCGCGGAGAGCGCGTGCTGCGCTTGGCCGACCGGACTCCCAGCCTGCAGAAGCTGGGCCAGATCCTGGCCCGCCAGCCGGCCGTGCCTGAAGACATCCGCGGCTATTTGCAGGAGTTGGAGAACTCCATCTCCACCACTTCCGCTCAGCAACTGATCGACTACATCGTGGAAAGCGTGGGCGAGCAGCGGCTGCAGCGCTATCAGGTCGAGTTTGCCGACCAGGTACTGGCCGAAGCCTCGGTGGGCGCCGTGATTCGCGCCAGTCTGGTCTTGCCTGACGAGGAGCGTCCTCGCCAAGCCGTCTGCAAGGTCATCAAGGACTACGCCGTTCGGGCCCTTGAAGAAGACCTCGACATCATGCTGGGCTTGGCCCGCCACTTCGAAAAGCATTCCCGCCACTACGGCCTCGGCAACGTTCCCCTGTCCGAAATGTTTCGCGAAGTGCACTCGGCCCTGCTGCGCGAGGTGCAGGTGGTCGAAGAGCAGAAGAACCTGCGCCGGGCTCACGAGTATTACGACGGACAGCCCAAGGTCAAG
Source organism: Acidobacteriota bacterium (assembly GCA_035471785.1). Taxonomy (NCBI): domain Bacteria; kingdom Pseudomonadati; phylum Acidobacteriota; species Acidobacteriota bacterium. Next base: position 4,102 of record DATIPQ010000003.1, on the reverse strand, counting down.
GTCCCCCGCATTTATCCTCCTTCCACCGACCGCGTCACCTTCATGGAGTTCATCGAAGGCGGCAAAATCACCTCCGCCTATCCCGGCAACCCCGGGGCGCGCAAGGCCCTGGCCAAGCAGCTCAACGACATCCTCATCCTTGACGTCCTCTTTTCCCGGCAAGACCCTGCGCTCTTTCACGGCGATCCTCACGCCGGCAACGTCTTCTATTACGAAGGCTCGGAGGAGGAGCCCGGACGGCCCCTCCACCGCATCGCCCTTCTGGATTGGGGCCTGGCGGGAACCTTGCCGCGGGAGCAGCGCAAACAGGTCATTCAACTGCTCTTGGGCGTCTATCTCAAGGATGCCGACCGCCTGCGCGAAAACGCGCCGGCTTTGGTGGAAGGGGGAATCCCCGACACCCCTGAAGACCGGGTTCGAGTGGATGCCATCGTCACCTCGACGCTGGCCTCGCGGGGCAAGGCCGACCCTTTTACCGTCCTCAGCGATTTCATCACCCGCCTGGCCCAGGCCGGCTACCGCATCAACTTCAACCTGGGGCTCTACATCAAGGCTCAGATCACCGCCATCGGCATCCTCAAGGAACTCGATCCCGACTTCGACTTGGCCGGGGCCGCCACCGGGCGCATGGGAGTGATGATCCTCAAAGAATCGCCCAAACGCCTTCTCAACACGGTCTATTTTCCCGGTTGGACCCGCCACAACTACCGCAGCATGGTCTCTAACGAAGACATCCGCGACGTCCAATTCAACTTCATGAGGCGCGGCTTCCGCCGCCTCGGACTGTGGATCTGGAAGGGCATCTCCTTCCCCGTCCGCGCCTTCCGTTAGTAGTCCGGGCTCGCTGAAGGCGAGCGATTCGTCAGCCCAGGGTCAGCCCCGGCGAGCGCAAGCGAGACGGCGGCGCCACCCTGGGTTTCAGACGGCAAAGGTCCGAACGCTGGAAGGCCAATGCGACAGAGTCGTTGGGAGGTCCTAAGTCCGTCGAAGATATGAAGGCTGTGCCGGCAAGTCTTGCCCGTTCGAGGTTGGTCGTCAGGGGGACCACCAACACAGATTGAAGGACGCGGTTGAGCGCATCACTCTGCCAGATGATGACAGGTCTTCGCCCAGTTTGTTCCTGAGGCCGGTACGGTCCGAGATTCGCCCACCAGATCTCGCCTCGTTTCACTGGCGATCCTCGTCATCAAGTGCATCAGCCCACTGCTCCAGCCCCGCGCTTGCTAGCGCTTCATCCTCGCTGGCTCTTGCGGCGAGACGTTTCAAATCCCACCGGCTCCGATCAGGACGGCGGACAATAATAACCCCCACCCGTTCGCCGGACCGGAGTTGCAGCGGGCGTTCCGGCTTCAACATCCCATCCTCGTAGCGCGCATCAACAGTTCGCATCATAGCCATAGTCTAGCATGTGGCGGGATCCGCCACTTCCTGAGTTATGGAACGCTCAGTTTTACGACGTCTCGTCAGCGGCTACATCCGTGGCGCCCACAAACCATGCACCCCCAGCCTAATCCCCCTGCCAATCCAAAGCTGGCCCTGAGATTCTTGAACGACACCTCGCGGCACACGTGTTGTGAAGCCCGACGGTTCCATTTGGAGGGCCCCAGTGTGGCCCAGTGCTTTCTGCTTTTAGGTCAGAAACGGTCAGAAACCCGGCGGCGGAAAGCCCGGAAATAGGGTTTGCGCCCAGCCAACGGGTGGGAAATCTGCAAATTCTGGGCAGAAATCGTCTACACACGGCTTTGCCTGTCCTTGTAAACTGCTGAAAATAAAGAGCTTACAGTCACAATGTCACCTGATCCCAAAGCAGAAGGCGGGAAATCGCGTAACTATACGCAAAATAAGCCTTTTATTTTCAAGCACTTAGGAGGCGCTGTGTTGAAGTCTGTTGAAATCTGTGGTTCCTGGGTGCACTGACCAGCTACAGTTTTACCTACACTCCAGCCCGACGCAAAGCAAAATTTTCGCAGTTAAAGTTCGTAATCGCGACGGCCATATATTGGAGGCCAGGCTGGGGTTCGGCAGCGCTGCATCCGTTTCTCGAGATCTCAACAGTTCACTTTATTAGGCGCAGTCCCCTCAAGATATCAAGATCCCAGGACGTCAGTGCATCGGACAAAAACTGAGCCGCAAGCACGGGTTCCAGGTTCTTTTGAAAGTCATCTTCTGCGAGGAATTGCTTTAGAGCTGAGCTTAGCTGTTTCGGGGTAACGCTGCCGCGTTCGCTGGAAGCAGTTGGTGCGAGTTCGAACACCACCTCGTACCAGGCCTTCGATACCAGAGGTTGTCGAACCCAGTTTTTGTTGCGTGGAAAAATACCTTCCAGCAGCGGCAACTGGATGCTGGCGACAAGTGACACGTTGGTGATTGCCAGTCCAAGGAAGAGGTGCTCAAGCCGGATCATCCCGGAATGCCGGCCCTCAATGACAGCCAGGGTGATGGCTTGTAAGGCCGACTTGTTGAACAGCCCCATTCTCGGCGGTGCCAGTTGTACTCCAGCGCTCATGAGTCGATTCTCGCACAAGACGACTGCCTCAGCACAAGCAACTGGAAATCGGCGTCGTAAGAGTGATTGTGCAGAACTTGAAGCTGAAGACAAACCCGATCGTTACCGTATACCGGCAGCCTGTGATCCCCTTGATGAAGTCAAGTCTGGTCGAAAAGCTGGCCCTCGGGCATATGACGACTGGCGCCTTCGCCGGATCACACAGATCGTAGACGCAGCGGTTGAAGATGCCGCCGCAACTCGTGAGTTTATACTTGGTCGTGAGGTCGCTGACTGGAACCTTGGTCCAACTTACGCCCAAAGTGGAGGCAGAGAACAAGGAGAAGCTTCCGCTGGCGCAGGCGATCAAGGTTACAGTATCTGTGAGGTCAGCCGAACCCGAAGAATCAGGGAATACCAACAATCCATTACCGAACCATTGCAGACCTGTGCTTCCGCTCACCGTCTTTTCGGTCTGACCTGAGATATTGCGAGTGTCGGAGTTATTCATCAATCCCCACGTCTGGACATATATCTCCTCGCTCTCCGGTTCCACCTGTTCGTACTCGTGGGAAACAGACTCGTAGTAGGCCATCTCCCCGGTACCGGGTTCGCAAGTAGCGGTTTCTGGATTAACGATCTGGTAATGCATGATGAGGCCCCCAAACGGGCGTCCGTTATCGACGACGAAGGAGCCATTTTCCGCATCCCTTAGCGGCTCACCTGTGGACGATCTAAAGAACCCGTCACTGAGGAGATGATCAAAGCTCACCGTCGCTTGCTCACCGCTCCGGAGGCTGATCTCTCCCGAGTAGTCTTGACCATCGATTGTCGTGGTCATTCGAACAACGCTCTCGTCCTGGCTGACGTTGAAGAAGGATGCGATTGTATTAGACTGTCCGATGGTTGGAGCAGCAAATACGCCAACTTCCTCTCCTCCGTACTAGATACGCTTTCGTATTCGTCTATCGTAATCTCACTGACGATTGTCAAGGAATATCTTCGGAGGATTAGCAAATTCACGGGTGAGCAGGAGTTCTAATGATCGATGGGTGGAGTCGACCGGGTTGATATCCGGGCACCCCACGTGGCGCTGGGATCGCCGAGTAAGACGTGTCTGCCTGTCAAGGCGCCCTAGGCCGGATCTGTACTATAGTCAGGAGGTCACCCCAGCCAAACCCCTTTGATTACAGGGTTTTTTACCGTCCCGAGTACGCACTGTAGATAATTTTGTAGATGCTCCGTGCACTACATCCGCCAGCGTGACAGCTATAAACTATTGAAAATAAAAGGTTTAACCCTCCGGCGTTTTCTGCTCCCAAAGCAGAAGGTGGGTAATCGCGTAAATACGCGAAAAATAAGCCTTTTGTTTTCAAGCAGTTAGGAGGCGCTGTGTTGGGATCTGTTGAAATCCGTGGCTCCTGGGTGCACTCACCAGCTACAGTTTTATCTACAGTCGGGAATTGTCAAACTGGTTCAAATCGAGCAAGGCAGGTCGCATATGACAGACATCGATGCTAATCGAGCCAGTTGTCGATTTGAATGCCGTCGATTCGCTCGAAGTGGCGTTCATTGTTAGTCACGACCCTTAAGTCATTCTCCAAGGCAGTGGCCGCG
>DATIPQ010000002.1 GCA_035471785.1 Acidobacteriota bacterium | reverse complement strand
CTGGGAGGTGACAGTCGAGCCGGATGGTCCGCATGGCCTCTCCTTTGCGGCCGGGCAGTTCGCCTGGGTCAACTTCCGTCGCTATCCGCTTTCGTTTCTAGTACCCCTGCGCAGAAGTTCGTGGACATACGATGGCCTTCGTTTGAGTGGGCTGAGGGATGTACCGCGCGAAGCTATGAGCTGGAGAGAAATTAGGGTAAGCTCGGCGGCCCTGAACCCCACCCATTGTCCAAAGCGATAGGAGTGCCGATGCTCGGTCTGAGTCTCATGACGTCGTGGTACGAGAGTTTTTTCGAGTTGGGCCGACAGGTTGTAGTTGGCCTCTTTGACGGTACGCGGCGGGTTTTCGAGCCGATAAGTGCCGGTGCTGAGGGTGGGGGCGGGTCGGCGGCGGAGGTGGTGGTGAGCGAGCGCCAGCGGCGGCTGCTGGAAGGGTTGGTACGGCGCTCGACGGCCCCCCAGCGGCTGGTTCAACGGGCGCGCATTATTCTGGAGTTGGCCGAGGGACACTCGCCCACGCAGATCGCCAAGCGGTTAGACCTTAGGCGCCAGACGGTCTATAAATGGGCACGGCGCTGGCGAGAGCAGGCGCCGCGACTGCAGGCCGCGGAGGCGACGGGGGTCAGTGATCGCCAGCTCCGTGGACTGATCGAGCAGGTGTTACTGGATGCCTATCGCCGCGGTCGGCCGGCCGCGTTCACGCCCGAGCAACTGGTCAAGCTCATTGCCCTGGCCTGCGAGCATCCGCGCGCCTCGGGCCGGGCGCTGAACCAGTGGACTTCCCGAGACCTGGCCGCTGAGGCGATCAAGCGTGGGATTGTGCAGACGATCTGCCGGGCCACCATCAGCCGCCTGCTGGCCGAGGCCAAGATCAAGCCGCACCTGAGCCGCTACTGGCTCAATGCCGAACCGGCCGATGAAGCCGCCTTTGACGCCCAGGTGCGGGCCGTCTGTGCACTGTATCGCCAGGCGGCGCAGTTACATGCCCGGGGCATTCACGTGATCTGCGTGGATGAGAAGACCGGGCTGCAGGCCCTGGAGCACAAATACCCGGCCAAGCCGGTCAGGCCCGGGCAGGTGGCGCGGATCGAGCACGAGTACCGGCGTCATGGCACGCTGTGCCTGATCGCCAATTTCAACGTCGCCACCGGTCAGGTCATCGCCCCCAGCATCGGCCCCACCCGCACCGAGGCGGATTTTCTCCATCACATCCAGCAGACCGTGGAAGTCGATCCGCACGCCCAGTGGATCTTCGTGGCCGATAACCTCAATACCCATCAATCCGCTTCCCTGGTCGAGTGGGTCGCCGCCGCCTGCGGTATCGAGCAGGACCTGGGCGTCAAGGACAAGCGCGGCATCCTCCAGTCCATGGCCTCGCGGGCGGCCTTCCTGGCCGATCCCAGTCATCGGATCCGCTTTCTCTACACGCCCAAGCACAGCTCCTGGCTCAACCAGGTCGAAATCTGGTTCAGTATCCTGGCCGGGCGGTTACTCAGACGCGCCAGCTTCACCTCCACTGAGGCATTACGCCAGGCGCTGATTGAGTTCATCGACTACTTCAATCAAACGCTGGCCAAACCCTTCAAATGGACCTATGCCGGAAAACCACTGGCTGTTTGAGGCGTCCACGGACTTCTGCGCAGGGGTACTAGATATCTACCTGTCAGCCAGCGGGAAAGAGGGATAATCTTTCCTGGAAATCACCTAAACACATCCCTAACCGGCATCCTCCACCCAGGCAACACATCCCGACCATC
>DATIPQ010000001.1 GCA_035471785.1 Acidobacteriota bacterium | reverse complement strand
GTACCGACACTCTGTGGAAGTCGATATGCCTAGGGCGTACTTGTCTTCTGAAACTTCCGCCTTGCTCCAACACTGCCCGCAGCCAACAACGTTCTGATCGACCGAGGTCACGCCCCGTTTCTTTCCTCCTTGCGCCATTCGCGGATCTCTTCGCGGCTCATCGGCTTGCAGTTGGACGCGGCGCGGACGGCCTCTTCAAAGTTGAGCGGCTGAAGCGACAATTTACCCGGCTTCTCGGCTGCCTTCTTCTCGCTGCCCTTCTTGGCGCGGCTTTCGGTCATGAATCCAGCATACCACGCCTTTCGCTCAGTTTTCCGCTGATGCTGGCTTCTGGTACATCAGGCGCTTGCCCGGAGTGCGCAGCAGAGCCGCTAGCGCCCGCTGGAAGTCATCCAGCTTGCGGTGGTTCCACCGGAAGTCGAACTCGGCCAGGTAGCGGTGAAGGTGCTTTCTGGAGACGTGATGAAACGCTCCGGCAATGCCACGCTTCAGCAGGGCAAAGTACGATTCGGCCGTATTGACGTGGACCTCTCCCCGTGCGTATTCGCCCGCGCTGTGGCGGACAGTGGAGTGAGCGGCGAACCCCCTGCCTGGCTTGATGTAAGAGCCCAGTTCATCGGTCATCAGGTGGGCGGATGGGTCGGCCAACTCTTCCAGGACAGAGCCTAGGGTATCGGTCGTGACGCGCTCCACGGTCTGCGACGTGGTTCGGCCATCGCGCTCAACCAGGGTCAGGACGATGGTCTTTCCCTTGGTGCCGCGTCCCCTGCCGTATTGCTTTCCCTTGCGCTTGCCGCCCACGTAGGTTTCGTCCGCTTCCACGATGCCGCGAAGCTTCTGGAAGGGGCCTTCCTCGGTCATGGCATGGCGGATGCGATGGAACAGGAACCATGCGGCCTCATAGCCGATGTCCAGCATTCGGTGGAGTTGGTGGGCCGACATGCCTTTCTTGGACGCGCAGATGAGATGGAAGGCCAGCAGCCACTTGTGCAGGGGAATGTGGGAGCGCTCGAAGATCGTGCCGACAGTCACGGTGTACTGCTTTCGGCATTCCTTTTTCTTGCACTTGTAGAGCCCCTGACGGCCAGGGCTCTTGGAGGTGGGACGCGGCTTGAGCTTATAGGCCCCGCCCTCGAATCCGCAATGCGGGCAGACAGGGCCGTCGGGCCACAGCAGGTCCTCTAGGAACGCGCGGGCGGCGTCCTCGTGATGGAAGATGGGATCGGTGATGGCTGCTTTCCTCATGACTCCACAAGTCTACAAAATGACCCGTGGTTTGTCAAGCAGATAATGGCGAAAATAATTGACACGGTGTAAAAAATTTTTTACATTAGGTCAGGTCTGGAGGTTGTATGTCGTTTCGTGAGAAGAGTGCTTGGATTTTCTTGGTTTCGATTCTGCTGGTGGCGGGGTTCTTTTTTCTTCATGTGCCGCTGACCCTGCAGCCTCGGTCCGACATGGGACTGGTGCGCGGGCTCTTCTATTGCTTAGCGGTGCTGGTGGTTATTGAAGTGGGGGCTCACCTGGTGGTGGTCCTGATGGCTCCCGAGGAGGCCAAGGCGCCCAAGGACGAGCGCGAGCGGCTGATCGATTACAAAGCCGTGCGGACAGCCCACTACGTCTACGTCATCGGCTCGCTGGGAGCGGTGGCGACGATTCACCATGGCGCCAACGCCATCGCCATCAGTTATCTGGTGCTGTTCGCCTTCGTGGTCGGCGAAGTGGTGAAAAACATCCTGCGCATCGTGGGACACAGGCGCGGGGTTTGACATGGGAAAGCTGCCGATCAGCAATCACATCCGCCGGCTGCGCTTTGAAAACGGCGAGATGACCCAGCGGCAGTTGGCCCAACAGGTGGACGTCACCCGCCAGACCATCAACGCCATCGAACTGGGCAAATACTCGCCCTCGCTGGAGGTGGCTTTTCGAATCGCCGCGGTCTTCGGCCTGCCGCTGGAAGAGGTCTTTGAATACCACGGCCAGGATAAGGAGCAAGAGTAATGAATCCCTTCGCATATGAGTTCGGTTACGGATGGGCTTGGAATTACGGACACCTGGCGGCCATCATCCCCTTCACGCTGCTGGCGCTGCTGGCCTGGAAGCTGGAATGGTCGCGCTGGCTGCGGGCCCTGGCCGTGGCGGGAGCCGCATGGGGTCTGGCGGGACTGCTGATCGTGCAGTTCGTGATGCGCATCAACCTGCCCATGCAATTGCCCACCCAGAGCTTCTTGGCCCGGGGAACGGGACAGGTGCTGGATGCCGGAGCCGGCTCGGGACGCTCTTCCCTGATGGTGCTGCTGGCGCGTCCTCACAGCCGGGTTGTGGCGCTTGATCTCTACGAGGGCTACTACGGCATCGCCGACAACACGCCGCAACGCCTGCTGGCCAACGCCGAGATCGCGGGAGCCAGAGAGCGCATTTCGGCACAAGCCGGCGACATGCGCGAGATGCCTTTCCCGGACGCCTCCTTCGATGCCGCCGTCAGCGCTTACGCCATCGACCACCTGAGCCGCGAGGGCGTCGAGAACTCGCTGTCGGAGGTCCGCCGCGTGCTGCGCTCAGAGGGTGAATTCCTCTTGATCGTGATCAATCCCGACATCTGGATCCGCATGGCCTACCCCTTCTTCGTCCACCACGGTTATTTCGGCGGACGAACCGACCACCAACGCTGGCGCTCCCACCTCATCGATGCCGGATTCCAAGTCACGGAAATGGGAACGACTCCCGGAAGCCTCTATTTTTTGGCCCACAAGCCGGCGGCTTCGGCTCCTCAGGGCCTGGCGTCGCGCCGTTAATTGTATCCCCTCTCGAAGACCCTGAGGGGCAGGCTTTAGCGGCCTGACCGCCAGATCGAGGAATGCCGGAGGCGTGATTGCGGGACGCTGAAAGTCGAGCAGCCTTCAACCCGAATGGCTGGGTTGCAGGTCTTCCCATCCTTCAGTAATATCGGCTCGCTCTGGCGAGCAGTCGCTCTCGCCCACCTCGATGAAGTTGCTAGCCTCCCTCGCGCCACCGGCATTGAGGGAAACTGGGGGGTCGATGCGTCTAAGTACCCAACCGACCCTTTTTCTTCGTCTCTGACAGGTCAGGCCTGAAATGAGGAGGTTTTCATGATTCGCTTATCCTCGCCCCTGGAAGACATACAACCCCATTACGAAGTAGTCGTGATCGGATCGGGATACGGTGGAGGCATCGCGGCCTCCAGGTTCGCGCGGGCCAAACGGCAGGTCTGCGTCCTGGAACGGGGCAAGGAACTGCAGCCGGGAGAGTATCCCGACACCGGCCCCGAGATGGCCGCCGAGACCCAAATCGACCTTCCCGACGCCCACCTCGGTTCACGCACCGGACTTTACGACGTGCGCGTCAACGACGACATCAACGTCTTCATGGGCTGCGGACTGGGAGGCACCTCGCTGGTCAACGCCAACGTCAGCCTGGAGGCGGTGCGCGAGGTATGGGAAGATCCCGTCTGGCCCCAGGGAGTGCGCGATGACATCGACACACGCATCGAGCAAGGCTACCGGCGGGCACGGGCCATGCTCAAGCCCCAAGCCTATCCCGGCGACGACCTCAAGAAACTCCAGGCCCTGCAAGATTCGGCTGAAGGCATGGGGGTGGGAGACCGCTTCTACCGCCCTCCCATCAACGTGACCTTCGAGGACGGCTTCAACCATGTCGGCGTGGAGCAGCAAGAGTGCGAACGCTGCGGCGACTGCATGTCGGGATGCAACTACTCGGCCAAGAACACCACCCTCATGAACTACCTCCCCGACGCTTTCAATCATGGCGCCAAGATCTTCTGCCAGGTCAGCGTCCGCCGCCTGGAACGGCGTGACGACGGCACCTGGGAAGTCCATTTTCAGCCGCTGGAAATCGGCCGCGAGGCTTTTCAGGCTCCTACCATGGCCATAACCGCCGACATCGTGGTGCTCGGCGCCGGATCACTGGGCAGCACCGAGATCCTGCTGCGTTCCAAAGCCGAAGGCCTGTCCCTTTCCGATCAAGTGGGCAAACGCTTCACCGGCAACGGGGACGCGCTGGGATTCGCCTACAACAACGATCAGCCCATCGACGCCGTCGGATTCGGCCACCGCGACCCGGCGGGGCGCGAGCACGTCGGACCGACCATCACCGGCATCATCGACCTCCGCAACAAAGACAAGCTGGAAGACGAGATCGTGATCGAGGAAGGATCGCTGGCGGGAGGAGTGGCCAACCTGCTGCCCGTGGGACTTTCGGCAGCGGCGGCCGTCTTCGGTAAAGACACTGATGCCGGCGACTTTTTCGCCGAGAAGCGGAGAGAGTGGGAAAGCGTCCTGCGGGGACCCTATCACGGCGCCACCCGCAATACCCAGGCCTTCCTGGTGATGGCCCACGACGACGGCATGGGCGAAATGCGCCTGGAAGACGACCGCCTGCGCATTCACTGGCCGGGTGTGGGCAGCCAGCCCATCTTCAAAACCATCAACGAGACGCTGCACGAAGCCACCCGTCCGCTGGGCGGCACCTATGTGCGCAATCCCACCTGGAGTCGCCTCTTCGGGCACGATCTCGTCACCGTGCACCCCCTGGGCGGCTGCGCCATGGCCGAGCGGGCCGAAGATGGAGTGGTCAACCACAAGGGACAGGTCTTCTCCTCCCCGGCGGGTCAGCAAGTTTACGACAACCTCTATGTCACCGACGGAGCGGTGGTCCCGCGCACGCTGGGAGTCAATCCGCTGCTCACCATCTCGGCCCTGGCCGAGCGGGCCTGTGCTGTGGCGGCCGCCGACCGGGGTTGGAACATCGACTACGAGTTCGGTCCCGTCGATCCCATCCCCCAGGCCCCGCCCAAGCAGGTGGGCATCCGCTTTACCGAAACCATGCGGGGCTTTTTCTCGGACAAGGTCACGGAGGAGGATTACCAGGCCGCTCACGACCAGGGCCTCCGGGACGGCTCGTCCTTTCAATTCATCCTCACCATCCTGATCGACGATCTCGACGGTTTCCTCGAGGATCCGGAACACGCCGCCCGCATGACCGGCAGCGTCATCGCCCCGGCGCTTTCCGAGCAGCCGCTGATCGTCACCGGGGGAGCCTTCAACCTGCTCTTCCTCGATCCCCAGGACGACCGGGACGTGCGCAAGATGCGCTACCGCATGAAGCTCACCGCAGAGGACGGGAGCAACTTCTGGTTCGAAGGGTTCAAGCGGGTTCAGGACGATCCGGGCGATGACATGTGGTACGACACCACCACCCTCTTCATCACCCTCCATGAGGGGGCGGACGCCGGTGCTCCCGTGCTGGGCCGGGGCATCCTCAAGATCCGCAACGAGGACTTCCAGCGCCAGATGACCACCTTGCAGGTGACCAACGCCTCCTCGGTTCAGCAACGCCTGGAAGCTACCGGGCGATTCGGAGCCTTCTTCGCCGGCGCCCTCTTCGACATCTACGGAGGCGTCTTCGCCCGCTCAACCGAGATGCTCGACGATGTGCCCCCGCGCAAGAGGCGTCCGCTGCGCATGAGCGCGCCTGAAATCCACTTCTTCCCCGCCGACGGGGACGGAGCCCGATTGCGCATGATCCGCTACCAGGGGGGTGAAAAAGGGCCCGTGCTGATCACTCCCGGATTCGGCACCTCGTCGAAGGCCTACACCATGGACACGGTGGAGACCAACCTGCCCGAGTACCTCTTCGCCAGCGGCTACGACATCTGGCTCTTCGACTACCGGGCCAGCCCCGACTTGGAGGCCGCTTCCACCCAGTTCTCGCTGGACGACATCGCCACCAAGGACTATCCCGCCGCCGTGCGGAAGGTGCTGGAAGCGACCGGCGCCGACGACATCCAGGTGATGGCCCACTGCGTGGGCTCGCTGACCTTCCTCATGTCGATGATGTCGGGACTCGAGGGCGTCCGCTCCGCGGTTTGTTCGGCTTTGGGCTTCTACCCGATCACCAACACCCTCAACGAGTTCAAGGCCGGGATCGGCCTGTCCTCCATCCTTACCCTGCTGGGGGTGAAGACCGTCACCACCGACTTCGACAAGGACAATTGGGAAGACAGGCTGGCCGACGATGTGCTCAAATTCGACCGTTCCTTCGAGCGCTGTCAGAGCGCCGTGTGCCGGCGCATCCAGACCATCTACGGCCCCGTCTACAAGCACAGCCAGCTCAACCTGGCCACCCACCAGGCACTTCACGAAGTATTCGGCGTGGCCAACCTCAAGTCGCTCAACCATCTCGCCGAGATGGTGCGTCGGCGCAAGATCGTCAACGAGAAGGGAAAAAACGTCTATCTGCCCCATGTCGACCGGCTGGCTATCCCGCTCACGCTGCTGCATGGGGCCGAAAACCAGCTCTTTCTGCCCGAAGGGACCATGGATACGCTGCGCACCCTGGCCAAGCACAACGATGCCGGCCTTTACAGCCGCATCATGCTGCCCAACTACGCCCACATGGACATGTTCGTGGGCCAGAACGCGGACCGCGACGTCTTCCCCTTCATCGCCGCCGAACTGGACCGTCACAATGCCTGACAACGATCAGAAGACCAAAGGACTTGGCGAACTGTTCGACTACCCGCTTCTCAGCGCCATGCGCCAGCGCCGCACCCGGCGTATCAGCCAGGGCACCTCGCTGGAGGCGGGAGAACTGAGTCACCACAGTCAAAACGACCCCAAGCCGCTGAGTCCGCTGGAAGAGGCGGTGCTGATCGTCTGCACCGGACTCACAGGCCCCATCATGCACGACGGCCCCTTGGTGATGCCCGACGGAGGAGAGGAACTGGGCACGCCCATGCTCAACGCCATAGGACGCACGGCCAGCAGCGCCGACAACGCCCAGGCCACCTCCTTCTTCATGATTAACGACGAGGGGATCTGGCTGCTGCGGCGTCCCAGCGACCGGCAGGCCCTCGATATGTTCGCCGAGCTGCCGCCCAAGTGGGAGGACTGGAAGGACGCCGACTGGCTGGCGGCAGCCGATGCAGTCAAGGTCAAAGTCCACGACGGACGCCTGGAGTTTCCGCGCCGCTTTCCCTACTACCTGGGCTGGAACAAGCAGATGTCCAACCGCCCCGGCACCACCGTCTTCCTGCCGGTGGTGGACTGTACCCGGGCGGTCATCAACATCATGCTCATCCTGCTTTCCGAGCCGGACGGGCAGCGCCCTCTCTTCCTCGACGACTGGAGCGCCTTCCGTCCCAAGGACGTGATGGGCGGGCTGGCCGCTCTGGCCTCCTTCCTGGGACTGCTGCCCACCGAGATCGCCTACCAGCCCGTGGGCGGACTGAAGTGGGCCCGGGACGACTTCCTCAACAACGAGATCAATATTCCGCTGGGACTGGGACACGCTTGGCGGGTCGACTACGAGGCCTACTTCCTGCTGCAAAACCTGATGCTGGTGGGCCAAGGCATCGGCCTGGGCGGATGGATTCACGCCGCCGTCCCCAGCCCCTACGTCTTTCAGCGCGACGAGCAGGCTGGGCTGCTGGGTCTCGGATTCCGCACTATGGAACCCGAGAAGAACTGGAAGACCTACCCTCCCCTGCCGGCCCCGCTGCCCAATCCCGTGGGCCTGGACGGACTGCTGGAAGGCGTCTGTCCGCCCTATGTCGACTCCATGGACGAAGCCGTCGACCGGGTACTGGAAGACAAGTACCAGAAGGTCATGTACGGCGACCAGGAAGTCTTCGCCGCGCCTTACAATCAGACCGGCCACGCCGAGGAATTCCTGCGCAACGCGGCCCGCTTCTCGCCCAAGGCGGTAGAATACGTCAAGGTCATCTGCAACTACATCTTCGACACCTACGGCCGCTTCCCGGCCCACGTCGACGCCTTCTTCACGCCCGGCATCTGGCTGCAGTTCCATCACCTGGAACTGGAGTACTACCAGAAATACTACAAGCCCTCCCAGTTCGAACGCCAAGCGCGCCACGCCCAGGCCTGGGACCAGCTGGAGGACTGACCATGCCTGAGCCCATCCACCTGCTGCCCGATCGAGGGAGAGCCAGCGAGAGCCGCTCGACTTGACCCATTTGTTTCCTGAGGGACTGGCGCTGCTGGGCCGCGCCACCGTCAGGGAACGCTTCCTGCTCTACTCCGCCCTCTGCTCCGCCCCGCGCAGGACCGGATAGAACTGCAGGAAGACGTTGTCCTTCTGGCCGTGCTCGTTGTGGCAGGACCAGCAGCCGGACTTGTCGAAGGCCCGCGAGACCGCCCTTCCGGTGCCGAAGTCGAAGTAGGCCCAACCCTCTTCGAAACGCTCGTGGTCTTTCAGGGCGATCTCTACAGCCATCAGGTCCTTGCTGTAGGAGCCGGCGCGGGCGATCGACTGGCGGCTGCCCTGAGAGTAGATGGCCAGGGCGAACATGGTCTTTTCGGCGAACTCGCCCGTGCGCTCGTAGTGTCGAAAAGCCGAGGGCTCCATCAAGACGTGATGAAAGGCCTGCTGCCCGGCCGCCCCCTGGCGATCGGAATATCCCAGCCCCAGCGAGGACCCCACAAGCACCCAGCGCCGCCAGTCCTGAGGAAAGCGCAGGCGTCCCTGCCCGTCGTACTGCACCGGACTCTCATCATCGCCGGCAGCGGAAGCACCGGGAGAAAGCGTTGAAACGGAACACCCCAGCCCCCCGCAAAGGAGGGCGCCACCCAGCGCCAGAAGCTTCAGTCGGCTCAACATGAGTCCCTCAATTCCCCTCAGGAGCGGGTCCCTGGCAACGCCCGCTCTTTTTTCAACATTACTGAATTAATAATTTGAGATCAAGTGGGGCTGATACAAAACGGCCCGGGAAGTCCCGAATCAACGGGGATCCCCGGGCCAGCTTGGTTGCAGGGCTTTGAGGCTCCGGCCTCATGAACAGATCAAGTAGGTCGACTCGCAGCACCAGGCGGGAACGACTCCCACGTGCGGATCAAAGCAGTAGCACAGGTCGTCGCAGGGGAAGCCCGGCTCAACCGCAGCGCAGAAGGGCACGGCCGAGGCCGTGCCTTCCGCCAAAGGAATCATGGCCAGACAAGTCACCAGAAGCAAGAGCGCCAGAAATGCCGCTCGCTGAATCCACCTTTTCGTCATTATTCAAAGTCCTCCCTGGTTGCGGCGGCGTCATTCCCATAAACGACGCCGTCCCGATTAGCTTGTATTTGCAAGAATGTTGACATGCTAGCGCAAGTCTCCCCGTTTTTCAAATTAACTGGTGTCAACAGCGGCCGGCCATCGCCAGCATCCTCGTTTACGTCGAGCCCTCGTCCTGCAGCCCCAGCGTGACGGCTTGCAAGCCGCTCTGCGCCCCTCTTCCCAGTACTGAGCACCCTCGTGATCGGCTCGCAGATGGGTTACCATGTGTTGATGGAAAACGTCCTCGAGCAAGTGCTGGAAGCCTGGCACACCAACAACCGCATCAACCTCTTTCTCATCGACAAGATCAGCGACGAGGGGATGAAGTGCACCCTCTCCCAGCACGGCGGACGCAACGTGGTGCGCCAGTTCACCCACGTTCACAACAACCGCGTCTGGCACCTGGAGAAGCGGGCCAAGGACTTGGCCAAGGGGCTTCACAAGTTCGATACTTATGACGAGCCCGACAAAGACACGCTCAAAAAGCACATGGAGGCTTCGGCCCAGGCCATCGAGACCTACTTCAGAGATGTGGTGGGCGGGGAAGCCAAGCGCGCCTGTTTCAAGAAGGGCCCGATTCCCTACCTCGGCTACTTCATTTCCCACGAGAGCCACCACCGCGGCAGCATCCTGCTGACCCTCAAGCAAAGCGGACACAAACTCAACCAAGCCGATTCCTATGCCATCTGGAATTGGGATCGGATTTAGGAGGAATGAGAACATGCCTCGTTACCTGATTGAAAGAGAAATCCCGGGAGCGGGCCGGATGGGGCCCGAAGACCTGCGCGGGGCCGCTCAGAAGTCGTGCAAAGTGCTGCGGATGCTGGGACCTGAGATCGAATGGGAACACAGCTATGTGACCGGCGACAAGATCTACTGCATCTACAGCGCGCCCAGTGAGGAACTCATCAAGAAGCACGCGGCAGAGAGCGGCTTTCCCGCCAACAAGATCGTGCCGGTGGAAGCCGTCATCGATCCCTCTACGGCTGGCTAGAGATTCTTGGCGGCTGAACGTGAGCGGCTGGGGAATCAATCTTGTCACGGTTTTGAGTGGCTTGATGCATGGAGTCCCTGTTGGCCTTTGCCTTCATCGCCGCAGGGATGCGCCTCCCACCAGCCTTGGAGCGGCCTGCTTTTTCCGAAGCATCGGAGTGGCGTGGGGTGGCCGGCGGACGCGCCTCAGCAGCCTGAGTGCAACTGGAAGAGCGAGTGGACTCATGGATGGTGGGAGGCGCATCCTTGCGGCGATTCTGAGGCAGGCCACCTTTCGCTGCTTGCAGCGGGCGCTCTCGCGGGCGCATTTAGGGACGAACAAGGTGCGCTCATTTTGCCCTGGAAGAGGGTGCTGAGCGCCGCAGGGATGCGCCTCGCGCCGGAGCCGGGCCGGTGTGGTGTCGGCTCAAGGGGCGTGGTATTCTGGCTGCCTCGACCACAGAGATCAATCCGGGGAGGTAGCAACCCTTGAGAAAAGCAGGCTTTTTCCTAGCAGTCGTTATTATCTTGACGGCCTTGGCCGCGGTTCCTGCGGCCTGGGCCCAGAACGGGTCCGACGAGGCCGAAATGGGCCTCGACCAGGGCAAGCTGAAGGCCCTCACGCCGCGGGCCATCGGACCGGCCGCCATGAGCGGACGCGTCACGGCCTTCGCCGTCGATCCGCGCAACAAGCAGCACATCTATGCCGGAACGGCTTCGGGAGGGCTGTGGCTCTCCACCAGCGCGGGCATCGATTGGGAACCCATCTGGGACGACCAGCCCGCGGCCTCCATCGGCGCCGTGGCCATCGATCCCCAGAACTCCGACGTCATCTGGGTTGCCACCGGCGAAGGCAATCCCCGCAACTCGCAGAACAGCGGCGTGGGACTCTTCAAGACCATCGACGGGGGCGAGAACTGGGAGTACGTGGGACTTGAAAACAGCCGCCACCTGCACCGGGTCATCGTCAACCCCCGCAACTCGGACGAAGTTTTCGTCTGCTCGGTCGGCCCCACCTGGAGCGACGGCGAAGAGCGGGGCGTCTTCAAGACCACGGACGGCGGCGAAAACTGGCTAAAGGTGCTCTACGTCGACCAGCGCACCGGCTGCGCCGACCTGGTCATGGACCCCTCCAATCCCAAGAAGCTGATCGCCGCCATGTGGGAGCACCGCCGGCGTCCCTGGGACTTCGTCTCGGGCGGCCCCGGCTCAGGACTCTACGTGACCCACGACGGCGGCAAGAACTGGGTCGAGCGCACTCATGAGGACGGCCTTCCCGAGGGCCACCTGGGACGCATGGGATTGGGCATCGCGGCCAGCGATCCCGACCGCGTCTACGCCTTGATCGAGTCCAAGAAGAACGCCTTTTACCGCTCCGACGACGGAGGCGCCAGCTTCCGCATGATGAGCGACTCGGGACAGATCGGGAACCGGCCCTTCTACTACTACGACATCCGCGTCAATCCCAAGGACGCCGACCACGTCATCAGCATCCACTCCAGCGTCACCCACAGCACCGACGGCGGACGCAATTGGAACAATTTCATCGGATTCGGCGAAGCCCACCCCGACCACCACGCCTTCTGGATCGATCCCGACGACCCCGACTTCATGATCGACGGCAACGACGGCGGCATCAGCATCACCCGCGACGGAGGCGACAAGTGGCGCTTCGTGGGCAACCTTCCAGTGGGCCAGTTCTACCACGTTAGGGTCGACATGGAGACGCCCTTCAACGTCTACGGAGGCATGCAGGACAACGGATCCTGGGTGGGTCCCTCCTCGGTCTGGCAAGGCGGATTCGGAGGCGGAGGCATCCGCAACTCGGAGTGGCAGATGATCAGCTTCGGAGACGGCTTCGACGTGGTCCCCGATCCCGAGAATTCCCGCTACGGATACTCCATGTCGCAGGGCGGCAACCTGGTGCGCTGGGACCGTCTGACCCGCGACAACAAGGGCATCCGTCCGCCTGATCCCGACGACCACCTGCTGCGTTTCAACTGGAACGCGGGGATCGCCATCGATCCTCACGACAACCGCACCATTTACTACGGCAGCCAGTACCTGCACAAGAGCAGCGACAAAGGCAACACCTGGGAGATGATCTCACCCGACCTGACCACCAACGATCCCGAGAAGCAAAAGCAGTTGGACAGCGGCGGACTCACTTACGACGTCACCGGCGCCGAGAACTTCACCACCATCATCGCCATCGCCCCATCGCCTGTGAAAGAAGGCGTGATCTGGGTGGGGACCGACGACGGCAACGTGCAGGTGACGCGCGACGGCGGCAAGAACTGGAGCAACGTGGCGGGCAACATCCCCGGGGTGGCGGTCGGCAGTTGGGTTCCCCACATCACGGCTTCCAAGTTCAAGGAAGGCGGAGCCTTTGTGGTCTTCGACGACCATCGCCGCGGCAACTGGGAACCCTACGCCTACTACACCGAAGACTACGGACAAAGCTGGACCCGCTTGGCCGACGGCGAAAAGGTGCGGGGATTCGTCTACGTGCTGGAGCAGGACAACCAGGTCGAGGACCTGCTCTTCCTGGGCACCGAATTCCACCTCTACTATTCGCTGGACGGAGGCGGCTCCTGGCACAAGTGGGAGCATGGATATCCCACGGTCCCCACCCAGGACCTGGTGGTGCATCCCCGTGATCCCGCCCTGGTGATCGGCACTTTCGGGCGCTCCATCTGGGTGGTGGACGACATTACGCCCCTGCGCCAGATAGCCGGCCAGGGAACCTCCATCCTGGACGAGCCCCTGCGCGTCTTTCCCATTCAAGACACCATTGCCGCCGCCTGGGGCGCTCCCGACGGAGAGCTGGTTTCGGCCGACGCCATGTTCAGCGGCGAGAACCGCCCCCGCGGAGCTCTCGTTTACTACGTGGTCAACAAACCTGAGGGGGAGGACGAGAAAGAGGACATGGAAGGCGACGACGTGGAAGACGGCGACGAGATGGAGGACGAGGAAGAGTCCCAGCCCGCTGCTCCGGCCCGCCCAGGCGGGCGAGGCGGCGGCTCCGATGAGGTCAAGGTCGAGATCCTGGACGCCGACGGCAACGTTATCCGCACCACCTTCGGGCCCGCCGAAGAAGGCCTCAACCGCATGGTTTGGGGACTGGAGCGCAAGGGCGTCCGCCTCCCGGGTCGCGGCCGCAGAGGCTTCGGCGGAGGCGGCGGGGGACGCAACCGCGAGCCGGGCGGACCCGAGGTGCTTCCGGGCACCTACACCGTGCGCATCAGCCATCAGGACCGGCAGGCCGAGCAGCGGGTCACGGTGCTGCCCGATCCGCGCGTCGACATCCCTCCTGAGGACATGGAAGCCAAGGACGAGATGATCCGCGAGCTGCTGGAGGTGGGCCAAAACATCGCCGACCAGCATGAGCGGCTGGAGGAAGCCGAAAAGACCAACGGACGCATCGCCGAACTGATCTCCAACCTCGACAACAAGGCTCATCGCGAGGCCTTGCAGAAGAAGTCCAAGGAGGTGGGCGACAAGCTCGGGGAGTTGAAGAAGATCTTCGTGCCCGAGGACGTCCAGGGCATCCGCCGGGATCCCGAGATGCTGCTGAGCCGCTACTTCAGGGCCTCTTCCTACGTCAACGCGTCCTGGGAGGCGCCCAACGACAACGCCCGCATCGCCATGCGTCAGCTCAAAGGCCGTGTCGCGGAGATGCAATCCCAGGTCGACGAGTTCTTTGACGGTCCCTGGGCCGAGTTCAAGAAGCTGGTGGAAGAGCGACGTCCGCCTCTCTTCCCCTCCGAGATGAAGGAAGGAGTGCGGCCCCGCAATTGATCCAGGCGGCCTGGATCAATGACCCTCCCTGGCCTTGCCTGCCCTGTGTAGCTTTAGCGAAGGAGGGGCCGAAGGAGGGCTTTGCCAGCCGGCGTGAACGAGAGTCTCAGCCCCCCGATCCGGGCGAGCCGCTACAATAACCGCCCATGAGCGAGCATCGCGCCTGGCAGCAGCCGGGTAAGACCCTGCAACTGGCGGACGGGCGCAAGCTCGGTTACCAGATCTTCGGCGACCCCCGGGGACGCCCGGTCTACTACTGCCACGGCTGGCCCGGCTCGCGACTGGAATGCGCCTTGCTGGCGACTAATGCCCGTCCCCTGGGACTGGCCATGGTGGCGTTGGACCGTCCCGGCATGGGACTCTCCGACTTCCAGCCCGGACGCAGGTTGACCGATTGGCCCGACGACGTCGAGCAGGTCGCCGACCTGCTGGGCCATGAGCGCTTCGGCCTGCTGGGAATCTCAGGAGGCGGCCCCTACGCCCTGGTCTGCGCCCGCGCTCTGGCTCCAAGATTGACCGGCACCTGCGTGGTCAGCGGAATGGGACCCGCCGACGCGCCCGGCGGACTGGCCGCCATGGGCTGGTGGCATCGACTGGCCATGCCCCTGGCCCGCCACGCCCCCTGGATCTCGCGTTCTCTCTTCGCCCTCTCGGCCTGGGCGGCTAGGCTGTGGCCCAGCGGAGTGCTGCTGGCGGCGCGAGCCGTCATGCCGGGACCCGACAAGACCGTCCTGCGGCGTCCCGATTTCGTGGAAATCATCGCCCCCCACGTGCGGGAGATCTTCCGCCAGGGCAGCCGGGGAGCAGCCCACGACGGGGAACTCTACCTGCACCCCTGGGGATTCGGGCTGGAGGAGGTCGAGACGCCCGTCAACCTCTGGCACGGGGAACTCGATCTCAGCGTCCCCGCCGCCTTCGGAAGGGCGGTGGCCCAGCGCCTGCCCGACTGCCGGACCTGCTTCTACCCCCACGAAGCCCACCTCTCGACCGTCACCAACCACGTCGAAGACATCCTGCAAACTGCCGCCCCAGGCCAATGCTAGAATTCCAGGTCAAATGATTCCCTTTCGCGACAGCGTCCCGGCCCGCCGCTATCCCGTCGTCACCATCGCCATCATCGTCGTCAATGTCCTGGTCTTCATCTACCAGTTGACGATGGGCTCGCCCCGCCAGATGCAGGCCTTCGTCTACACATTCGGCATGATCCCGGCCCGCCTGACTGCGGGCGAGATGTTCGCTCAATACGATCTCCCCAGTTTCGGCCTGACCATGGTGACCTCCATGTTTCTCCACGGAGGTCTGGCCCATCTCTTCGGCAACATGCTCTACATGTGGGTCTTCGCCGACAACGTCGAAGACCGCATGGGCGCCTGGCGCTTCGCCTTCTTCTATCTCATCTGCGGAGTGGGCGCCGGACTGGTGCACATCCTCTTCAATCCGGGCAGCACCGTCCCCACCATCGGAGCCAGCGGCGCCGTCTCGGGAGTCCTGGGCGCTTACCTGTTGCTCTACCCGAAGGCCCGCGTGCTGGTGCTGGTGCCTTTGCTGCTGATCTGGCCGGTCATCGAACTGCCCGCCATGCTGGTGCTGGGCATCTGGTTCCTGCTGCAACTGCTCAGCGGGACCTCGTCGCTGGGCGCCGAGCAGGTGGGGGGAGTGGCCTGGTGGGCTCACGTGGGCGGCTTCCTGATCGGCTTCCTGCTGGTCCACTTCTTCGACCAACGCGACAACCACAAGCACGAAGACTACTGGTACGCCCACTGGCAGGACCGGGACCGTTAGTCTCGCAAGCTTTCAAAGCTTTCATCGCCTGGCGCTCTTAGAACTCGATGGCCTGCGCGAAGCGGACGGCGGGGACCTGGCGTATCTGGTCGAGGACCTCCCTGCTCAGCGAATCGTCGACGTTGAGCACTCCGATGGCGTGAGCCTGGCGGGCGCCCCGCCCCAGCATGAAGGAGGCGATGTTGATGCCGGCGTTGCCCAGAATCGTCCCCACCTGACCCACCACGCCGGGCTTGTCGTCGTTGCGGATGAAGAGCAGGTGGTCGCCCAGAGGCGCCTCGATGTCAATGCCGTCGATGGAAACAAGGTGCAGATTGCCCTGGTGAAGAATGGCCCCCTCGATCCACTCGGTCTCTTCCACGTTGCGCAGTTGGATGCTGATCAGGTTGGAGTAGCTGCGGCTGCGCGAACTGACTGTTTCGATCACCTCGATGCCGCGCTCAGCCGCCCGGTCGCGGGCGTTGATGTCGTTGACGTCCTCGCTCAGACTGGGACGCAGCACGGCGTTGACGATGCGCGAAGTCACGGGCTTGGTGTTGAGCTTGGCCAGTTCGCCATAGTAGCGGACTCCGATCTCGCTGAAGCGGATGCCGCAGATGCGTCCGACGATGGCGCCCAGGCGTTCGGCCAGATCGAGGTAAGGACGCAGCTTCTCCATCTCCGCTGAAGACACCGAGGGGAAGTTGACGGCGTTGCGGATGATGTCGTGCAGCAGATAGTCGGTCACCTGCTGGGCGATGCCGTAGCCCACCTTGATCTGGGCCTCGCGGGTGGATCCGGCGATGTGGGGCGTAGCCACCACCTTGCCGGTGGCCATCAGGCGCGGGTCGGGGTTGGGCTCGTTGTTGAAGACGTCCAGCGCCGCGCCTGCCAGTCCGCCGGTTTTCAGGGCTTGCAGCAGATCCTCTTCGTTGATGAGGGGTCCGCGGGCGGCGTTGACCAAAAAGGCCGTCGGCTTCATCAGCCCCAGCGTCTCGACGTTGACCATCCCCCTGGTGTCGTCGTTGACGGGCAGGTGCAAGGATACGAAGTCAGACACCTGCAGAAGTTCGTTCAACTCGCGCAGCTCGATGCCTTGGTCGGCGGCGAACTGCTCGGAGATGAAGGGGTCGTAGGCCGTCACTTTCATTCCGAAGCTCCTGGCCAGTCGAGCCACCAGCACGCCGATCTTGCCCAATCCCACCACTCCCAGGGTCTTGCCGTGAAGCTCCTGCCCCATCAGTTCCGACTTCTTCCACTGGCCGGCCCTCATGCTGGAGTCGGCTGTGGGGATGTTGCGTGCCAGCGCCAGCATCAGCGCCAGGGTGTGCTCGGCCACCGAGGTGGAATTGCCTCCCGGCGTGTTCATGACCACCACGCCGCGGCGGGTGGCTTCCTTGAGGTCGATATTGTCGACGCCGGCTCCGGCGCGTCCTACCACTTTGAGGAGGGGCGCGGCGGCCAAGACCTCGGGAGTCACCTTGGTCTTGCTGCGGACCAGCAGCGCCGAGGCGTCCGCCACTTCTTGCAGCAATTCCTCCGGCGGCAGTCCGGGCCGGTTGACCACCTGGAACCCCTGCTGCTTCTCCAGAAACTCCACGCCCTCGTCGGACAGCTTGTCGGATATCAGTATTTTCATGATCTTTTTCCGGGCTCGCTGAAAGCGAGCGATTCGGCTAGCCCCCTCCTGCGCCAAGGCTTCGGAGGGCAGGCAGCGACTATGTTGAGAGTCAAGTCCGGGCTCCCTGAAGGGGAGCAATTCGCCAGCCCAGGGTGAAGCGGGCGGCCAGCGAAGCGCCGCAAGGGCGCAACCCTGGGTATGGAATAACAGGGGAACGAACCCTTCTGAAAGGGTGCGATAGCGCCACGGGAGATCGCCATGGCCGGTTCAAGCGAACTTGCAGGTCTCACGAAACACCCATGCGCTCACGCACGGTCGCTTCGACGGCGGCGCTGACGCCGGCTCCCGGCTCAAAGTCGGCGCCCATTTCCTTGAGGCACACCTCGATGGCGCCCAACACCGTGAATACGTCGAGCTGATCGAAATAGCCCAGGTGGGCGATGCGGATGATGTGTCCTTTGAGCGGACCCTGGCCTCCCGCCACCTTGAGTCCGAAGCGCTCGTGCAAACGCTTGGCCAGGTCGGCACCCGAGAAGCCTTCAGGCGGATAGGCCGCCGTGCAGGCGTAGGCAGGCGCCTGCGAAAGCAGCTCGAATCCCAGCCGCTTTAGGCCTTGGCGGGTGGCGCGGGCCATTTGGCCGGTTTCTTCGATCACCCTTTCCAGCCCGTACTCCAGGATGCTCTGAGTGGTGGCGTAGAGGGCGGCGGTCAGCGACACTGAAGAGGTGTAGGCGGTCTTGCCCTCGGCCTGCTTCTCGACCTCCTTGGGCAAATCGAAGTAGAAACGAGGCGCCTGGTTGGCCTTCATCTGCTGCAGAGCCCGAGGCGAGATGGACAAGAACGCCAGCCCAGGCGGCACGGCGAATGCCTTCTGGGAGCCGGACACTACGATATCGAGTCCCCACTCATCGGTTTCCAGCGGCTCGCAGGCTGCCGTGGTGATGCCGTCCACCACGCTGATCACCTTGGGAAACTCGCTTTGCAACATGGAGCCGATGGCGCGCAGGTCATGACTGGTCGCGGTGGAGGTTTCGCATCCCTGCAAAAGCAGCGCGTCGATCTCGGGATTGCTCTGGAGATGAGAGCGGATCTCATCCACCGAAGCCGCCTCGCCGTACTCTTTGCACAGCGCCCTGGCCGGTACCCCGAACTTCTCGCACAGTTCGAACCAGCGCTCCCCGAACTTGCCCGCCACCACCACCAGGGCGTGATTGTGGGCGTTGAGCAGGTTGTTGACCGCCGCCTCCATGGCCCCCGTCCCCGAGGCGGAGAGCATGACGAGATCGTTGCCGGTCTTGAAAATCTTCTTCAGGTTGGCCGCGGTCGCCTTGTGCAGCTCGGCGTACTCGGGCGTCCTGTGATGAATAATCGGCCGTCCCAAGGCTTCCTGCGCCTGCGGCGAAAGCGGCGTGGGACCCGGAGTAAAGAGTCGAATCTTCCTCATAACGGCATCATAGCAAAAAGACTACGATTACCTGGCAAGCCTTCAACTGCCTAGTCAGGAACGAGTTCGAAAGGGGGTTTGAAGCCCGGTCGACTCTGATGCGAAAAGTCGCTGACGCCGTCCCCTATATGCGCCAGCCAATGCGGAGACCCCGAGCATGGGACCAGGCGAAGGTATCTACCGGCCTCTGATCGTGGAGTCTCTCTCGGGCCATCCAACGACCCGATGGCCTCCACGGAATGCATCCCCTTATAGCCACCGCTATTGGTCAGGTGAGATTATTGGAACGGTTTGGCGACGATTTCTGCGATAGATTGTGAAGTCGCCGTCAAGCGTCAGCACAGCGCTCTCCCGATCCAACTCTGTCATTCGCACTAGGCACGCATCAGCAAGCGACATCGGAACGCTGGCAAACTTCTTCATCAAGGCACGAAGGGAATCAAGTTCGGCCGAGACTCGAAAATCGCTCCTCACTATGCCCCGCGACATGAGTTCCAAAACTGCATCGGATCCACCGCCAGTGTTCTGGAGGAGAAAGCAAGCTTCGGAGAGGACGGGGTCGCAGGTGAAGACTGGCGGTTCAATCGTATCCAGAATCTCTCTGGCCCATGCATGGTGCCGCTCGCGCCGGTTGAGCAACGCCACGAGCGGTCCCGTGTCCAAGATGACTGATGTCATTTTCCGTAGCCGGACATGTGCTTGCGATTGGTCGCCAGATCGCTATGGCCTTCGACAGACCCGACCAGATCAGCCGCAAGCGAAGTTACTGAGCGACGCTGTCCTTTGGCGAGCGATTCGAGCGCCTCGCGAATGACAGCCGACCGACTCGCCCCACGAGAACGAGCCAACTCATCGAGAGCGTGGTCCAACTCCTTAGTCAGCTTGAATGTCACGGTACGCATAGTCTCAGCCATAGTATTATCCTCGGTACAGAATGGTACTACGTTGGCCTGCGGACCTGCAATACCTTCGCCCCACGGCACCTTCTTGCACCTTCTCGAGTTGAATCTCAACAGCTCAGGCAGTTTTCCACCAGAGGCGGCCTTGGATTTTGCAGTGGAGGCGGTAGCGGCGGTGGGAGAGGGCGGGGTGATCGGGGTAGGCGTCCAGGGCGCGGTCGACGGTGCGCAGGGCGGAGTCCAGGTCCTTGCTCTGGTGTTCCAGGATCTTGGCGGCTTCTTCGTAGGCCTCGCGAGGCGGATGGGGATGGTTCATGAGGTACTCGCGCCACAGGTCGAGGGCGGCCTCGGGATGACCCAGGCGCTTTTTCAGGTAGGCCAGCTCGCGCAGCCAGGCCAGGGTGCGCGATGTGGAGTCGTGGACGGAAAGGGCCTTCTCGAGGATGCGGGCGGCGTTTTCGTAGGAGCCTCGGAGCTGATGGAGCCGAGCCGCCGAAAGAGGGTCGGCGAAGTTGTGGCGGACGGGGTCCTTGACCACCGAAGCGGCCAGCGAGAGCAGGGCCACCATGCTCACGATGTCGATGCGGTTGTGCTGAAACACGCTGGCCAAGGGACGGAAGTTGCCGGTGCGCAAGAAGTCGAAATAGGTCTGAGGAATGAGGTGCGAGGGAATGTCGTCCTGCCGCTGCAGGTCGAGCAGGTTGCGCTCCAGGGTCTGCAGGGCGCAGTTCTCGAAACACCCGCGCCAGAGGATGCGGCAAGGGTGAATCAGGTCGAGGTGGCGCAAGCCCGCGAAGGGGTCGGGGCGCCGCTGCAGGATGAAGCGGTTGGCCAAAAGGTTGAGATCGTAGCTCTTGCCGTTGAAAGAAACCAATTGGCGGAAAGGCCGTCCCCCATCGTCCATCAGCTCGGCCAGCCTGTCGAGGAAGACCCTTTCGGAAGCGTAGTCGGGCAGAAAGAGCTGAAAGAGACGAAATTCGTCGTGGCGGAAAAAGCCCACTCCGATCAAAAAGACGTAGGTTCCGGCGCCTCCCGCCAGGCCGGTGGTCTCGGTGTCGAAGAAGAGCAGGTCTTCAGGATCGAATTCGAACTCGCGGTCGTTGGCCAGCAGCCTGAGGGGCTCGCTTTGCAGGTCGAAGAAGCGCTTGAGCGCCAGCCGGCCCTGGCGGAAGCGGGCCGGGTAGCGTTTTTCAACCACCAGCACCCGGCCCTCCTGGTGCTCCTCCCATGTCCCCTTCAAGTAGCGCCCCATGGCCTCGGGATCGAGCCGGCTGCGCTTTTCTTGACTTGAGGTGCGGTCTTCGACCTTTTGCAGACGCCGGCGCAAAGCTCCGTTGCCATTCGATACCCCTTGGCCTGCCCCTTCAGAGAGGGCGGACGCCTGGTTGCCGTAGATCTGGTTGAGGCGGCTGCGCAAAGTCATGGCGCCGGCCGTCCTTGGGCGCCTACGGCCCGGGCCTGGGCGGGGATGCCGCGCAGCCGTCCCAGCACGGCCAAGGCGATGCGGCGGGTGTTCTTGCCCAGTTCGTCGACCGGCCCCACGCAGGAGGGGCAGCCTTCCTCGCATCCGCACTGCTCGATCAGCTCCTGCACCTGAGCCAGCAGGCGGTCATGGTTCTCGAAGAGCTTTTCGGCCAGCCCTACTCCGCCGGGAAACTTGTCGTAGATGAAGATGGTGGGATCAAAAGCGTCCAGGAAATGGGAGTCGACGTTGCGCGGCTCGCCCTGGGCCGAGTAGAAACCCAGGCCTTCCAGAGTGCTGCGGGCGAACCAACTGTTGCCGCGGTCGCCCACGCTGCGTCCCAGGTCGCGGACGTCGCACATCAGGATCACGGTGGCCAGATGATGCATGGCGTGGGCGATTCCGAGAAACCCGGTGATGATCTGGTCGCGGTTGAAGCCCAGGCCCTCGAAATGGCTCTCGGGAGCGGTGATCCAGTAGGAGGTCGTATGCAGTTCGTGCAGCGGCAGCTCGATCTTGCCGAAGCCAAGATTCTCGGCGGTGTAGAAGCGGATCTTCTTGAATCCGGGAAATTTCTGGGCGATGTGGACTTCGCCGTGGGCCACCTCGCATCCGCCTCTCTCGGCGGAATCGTCGTTGCGCAGGATGCGCAGGCCGGTGTAGGAGATGGCGTCGGTGTAGTAGTCGACTTCGACCTCGCGCACGTAGGCCTTGCGTCCGTCGTAGTCGAGATGCTCGACGTGGTACTGGAGTCCCTCGCACATATATATGGCGTCTTCGTGGATGAGTTCGGGAGCGCTGTCGAAGTCGACCTCGGCGATGGCCCGGTTGTTCTGGTCGAGGTTGAAGACGATGAAGTTCTCCTCGGCGATGTTGCGCAGGCTGACCGCGTTGGCGGGATAGGCCTCGTCGGTCCAATGCCAGGAATCTCCCGAGGGGTGCAGCGTCCCCTGCTCGGAGAGAAACTCCAGTATTTCTTCCAGGTCTTCGCCGCCGAACTGCTCGCCCCGTTGCAGGGGCAGCTCGAAGGCAGCGCACTTGATGTGGCTGACCAGGATCTGCAGGTTGTCGGGATGGATCAGTCCGTGCTCGGGCGAGCGTCCGAAGAAGTACTCGGCGTTCTGGACGATGAACTGGTCGATGGGCAGGTTGCGGGCCACCAGCACGGCCACCGAATGTCCGCTGCGCCGTCCGGCCCGTCCCATCTGCTGCCAGGTGGAGGCCACCGAGCCCGGATACCCGGCCAGCACCACGGCTTCCAGCGATCCGATGTCGATGCCCAGTTCCAGGGCGTTGGTGCTGACCACGCCCAGGATCTCTTTGTTGCGCAACTGGCGCTCGATCTCGCGCCGCGTCCTGGGCAGATAGCCGCCCCGATACCCGCGCACCTTTTGGGGATGAGCGGGATGCTTGTGAAAGGCATCCTGCAAGTATGAGAGCAAGACCTCGACATTGACCCGGCTGGAGGCGAAAACCAGCGTCTGAATCTTGTGCTTAAGGAACTGCTCGGCGAAGCGGCGGGCCGAGGAAAGCGCACTGCGCCGCAGCCCCAGGTCGGGGTTGACGATGGGCGGATTGTAGAAGATCAGGTCTTTTGAAGCTTGCGGCGCCCCGTTCTCGTCGATCAATTCCACCGGTTCTTCCAGCAGCTTCTCGGCCAGTTCCTTGGGGTTGGCGATGGTGGCCGAGGCGCAGATGAACTGGATCTCGGAGTTGTAGAAGCGGGCGATGCGCTTGAGGCGGCGGAAGACGTTGGCCACGTGAGAGCCGAAGATGCCGCGATAGCTGTGCAACTCGTCCACCACTACGAACTTGAGATTCTGAAAGAGCTGGATCCACTTGGGATGGTGGGGCAGCAAGGCGGTGTGCAGCATGTCGGGGTTGGTGAGGATGACCTGGGCCTTCTTGCGGATCTTGCGGCGCATGTCGGCCGGGGTGTCGCCGTCGTAGGTGTTGACTCCCAGGCGTTCTCCTCCCGAGGCGATCAACTGCTGCAGTTCGGCCATCTGGTCCTGGGCCAGAGCCTTGGTGGGAAACAGGTAGAGGGCCCGAGCTTGGGGATGGCGCAAGATGTGGGAAACAACCGGCAGGTTGTAGCAAAAAGTCTTGCCCGAAGCGGTGGGGGTGACCACCACGATGTTCTTGCCCTGCTGGACCGCCTCGAAGGCCTGAGCCTGATGGGAATAGAGCTTCTCGATTCCGCGGCGGCGCACGGCTTCAGCCAGCGAGTCGGGCAGGCTTGGGGGAATGTCCTGATAGCGCCCCGGCCGGGCCTCGATCTTGACCCACTCGGTGATCTCGCCGCGGCGCTGCAAGCGCTTGAAGCGGCCCAACGCCTTCTCCATCCGCTGGACGGCCAAGCTGGAGCCGCCGCGCCTGGCCAGCGCGGCAGCTCCCTGGCGCCGTTCCTCCAGACCCTCTTTTCCGCTTGGACGCATGTGTGTAAATCGCTCCTCGCCGGGCTTCTTTTCCCTCATTCGCCGGGATTTAACCTAGCACTCCTAGCTGACATGTCCAGAGACTGTTGGGCGGTCATCCAAGGCCGCTTCCGCCCCATTCGGGGCAGGCGTACGTTCCCGTCGACGGACTCTTTTTGGTAAGCTTAGAAACTATGGCGAAGACGGCTTTGGCCTGTACTGTGGGCTGGTTGGTGCCGGGTGGAGGTCACTTCTTGCTGGGCAAGTGGGGACGCGGCGCGCTCTTCTTGGGCGTGGTGCTCTTCCTCTTCCTGATGGGACTGCAGATGCATGGAGAACTGTTCGGCTGGGAAGCCGGCTTTTTCGGCTTCCTCAAGTTCTTCGCCGACGCCGCCATCGGAGTTCCCTACCTGCTGGGGCGGATGCTGGAATGGGGCGCGGGAGACATTCAGCAGTACAGCTACGAGTACGGCAACACCTATCTCTACACTGCGGGCCTGCTCAACATGCTGATTATCGTCGACGCCTTCGACATCGCCCAAGGGAGAAAGCCGTGAACCATTTCATCTCACTGCTTCTTCTTTCCCTCTGCATCGCCCTGGTCTTCGCCACCATCAGCAAGAACACCCAGAAGGAACGCGCGCGCTACTTCCTCCAGCTCATGGGCTACATGGTGTTGGGGTCTTTGGTGGCCTCCTGGGTGATGTCCTTCATTCCCTGGTAACCTCCGTGCGCTGAGCCCGATGCGCCTATTCGACCGCTTTCGACAGCATCTCCAAGAACACCCTTTCCGTCCGCCCTGGTACATGCGGGGCGGGCATTCGCAGACCTTGATCGGTTCCCAATTGCGGCGCCGCTTCCCGCCTCCTCATCCGCCCAGCCGGAGGGACGACCTCGAGATCGCGCCCGGAGTGGCGGTGCGGGTCACCCAGGTGCTGCAGGAAAAGCCCGCTCCCACCCTGATCGTCCTTCACGGCATGACGGGATCAGAGGATTCGGGCTACATGCAGGGACTCTCCCGCAAGGCCTGGAAGCAGGGTTGGGGCTGCCTGCTGCCCAATCTCTACAACGTCCACCCCGATCCGCCGCGTCCGGTGATCTTCGACGCCTCCTCCTCCCATCTGGTGGGAAAACTGCTGCGCTGCCTGGTGGAACGCCACTCTTTGCAGGAAGTCTACCTGGCGGGCGTCTCGCTGGGAGCCAACCTGCTGCTCAAGCTCCTGGGCGAATGGGCAGAACAGGCTCCCCCCTGGGCCCGCGCCGCCGCTGTGGTTTCACCTTTGACCGACCTGAGCCAGAGCTGGCAACTCATGGAACGGCCTGTCAACCGCATCTATCAGATCTATTTCGTGCGCCGCCTCAAGAACATCGCGCGCCAACGGGCGGGTTACTTCGACGGCCAGGTCGACTCGGAGAAGCTGGCCCGCATCCGCACCATCCGCGACTTCGACAACGTGTGTACTGCCGTGTTGGGGGGGTGGCGGGACGCCTTCGATTACTACCAGGATGCCTCCTCCTGCAAGGTTGCC